>JBBQML010000141.1:0-8597 GCA_038328885.1 Verrucomicrobiota bacterium
GGTGGCATCGTGCGGTGCGGACAACCCGTCCTCGTCCTCCCCATTGGCCTCCGGACCCGCATCAAGGACATCTGGACCTACTCCGGCTCGCTCGACGAGGCCTTCTGTCCCCAGTCGGTGACCCTGGTGCTGGAGGACGACATCGACGTCAGCCGCGGTGACATCCTCGTGGGCCCCGAGAGTCTCCCCGGCCTGGGATCCGAGTTGCGGGCGCGGGTCTGCTGGATGAACCAACGCCCGCTCCAAACCGGGCGGAAGTGCTTCCTGAAGCACACCGCCCAGACGGTTCAGGCGATCGTCACCCACCTCGACAGCCGCCTCGACATCCGCACGTTCGACTCCGAAGAAGGACCACGGGAACTAGCGTTGAACGACCTTGGGGAGATCCGGGTGCGCACCGCCCGGCCCCTGATCTACGACGGGTATGCGACCAACCGCCTCACCGGCTCGTTCGTCCTGATCGAGCAGGGAACGAACATGACCGTCGCCGCCGGCATGCTCCTGCCGCCCGCCGAACGGGTGAAGCCGGACTACACCGACTTCGCGATCTGACGGATCCTCCGCCTTCCGCCCAAGGATGCTTCGGGGAACGCCACGCCACGTCATGAGCAAGAAAACGAAGGGACGCGATTGTCCGGTCACCGGCGGTCGCCTCAGCTCTGCCGAGTGCGGCGCCCATCGCCACAGCCGTTACGCCTGTCCGGCCGGTTGCCCCCACAACCCGTTCGCGCTCGCGAACTATGACCACCTGCTGGAACTCGAGGGCCAGCTGATGCCGAAGGTGATGGATCGCCTCGAGGGCGAGGCCCCGGACCATGATGGCTGGACCCGTGAGCCGCGGGGGACGGGTCGGGGTCCCTCGCTCACGGCGCTTACCGAATCCATCCTGCGGCCCTTCCTGGTCCTCCGCGACGCAGATGGGCGTTCCTTCGTCGACCGCTGGGAACGGCATGGATTCCGTGAGCTGAACAACGACGAGCGGATCCTTCTGCGCGCCCGCGCCCATGGTTTCCTCAGCCTCTTCGAGCTGCGCGAGGTACTTGACCACCAAAGCGTGCAGGTGGTGGATTTGCTCGGCCCGCCGGAGGCCCGATTGCTGGTCATCGATCGCTCCCTCGCCTCGCGTGCGGTGCGGTTCATGGGTTTTCTTGGCTGGTTCCACGCGCTGCCCCACTTCCACCGTGGCTTCAGCCCCCTGCTGCGACTCCCCACCCGGCCGGACTTCACACCGCTGGAAATCCTCACCGAAACGGTGCACCATCTCGGTGGCCCGACCGATCCTGAACCCCTCCGGCGCTGGCTCCCGGATAACCTGCAACGGCTCCACGCCAGCATTGAGGCCACCGCCTACGCCCGCGGAGGGTCGCCGGAAGGGTCCTATGACGCCTCCCTCGTGCCGCCGCGCCTCCTCGAACCCACCAGCACCCCCGTGGTCGCCCCCTCGGGACTGCCAACGCCCCTCCCCGGTGAATCCCTGGCGAGCAGGCTCGCCCGCCTCCGCTCGGAGGATTTGCGCGCGAGCCTCGACCGACCCCTCCCGCTTCTGGACGGCCAGACCCCGCGCGACGCCGCCCGCGATCTTCTCCTACGCCCACGCGTGCTGCAGTGGTGCAAATCACACCTCAATGACCTGGATCAGGAGAATCTGTCTACCGGACGCGCCGACCGGATCGACTGGCTGGCCGACGAACTCCAACTCCCTGAGCTCCGTGTCCCGCCACCACCGGCAAGAGCCCCGCTCGAAGACTTCGATGAGGACGAAAATGACGACGACAACTTCGGCGCACTGCGTCCCGCCCCCGAGCCGGATCGACCCCCTGCCCCCCGGGTAACCGGCCCGCCCTGGACCACCGAGGAGGCCATTGAGCGGATCGCACTCACGGCTGGCGGATGGTCCTCCCTCACCGACGCCACGGATGAAATCGCCCGCAGCGGATCGCGACTGCCCCTGCTCGCGGTGGAGTTGGTCGGCGACGTCGTCACCAACGAGCCCCAAATACTCCTGGGTGCGATCGCCATCCAACTCCACTTCGCCTTCGTGCCGCGAGGAGCGGCTGCTCCCCGGTTCGGGTTCGATGATCTGATCAAGATCATGGCCGCACACGTCGAGCGCTTCCAGCGATGCGCCCTGGGCAGCGCCGACCGCGGGGAAGCCTCGGACCCGTACGACGTCATGACCTCGGGATGCCGGCAGCCGCAGTTGCTGCACCTCCTCCTGCAAAACTACCTCGAGATGCTGGAGCGGATCTCACCCGATAATACCGTTAAGGCCGAAACCTTGCTCATCCCCGGCCTGGCGCTCCGCACGCTTGTGGACGCCTTGGACGACGCCCTCCGGATCTGAAACGGTCTCAGTCATGCGGCTCTTCGTCGGCCTTCGACCACCACCCTCCGTCGATGAGGAACTCGCCCACGCGCGTTCGATCCTGGGCACCGGGGCGCTGCGCGATGCGTTGCGCCTGACCCCGCCGCGCCAGTGGCACGTCACGCTCCGCTTCCTCGGAGAGGTGGACGCCGCCCGCGCGCCCGACCTCGCCTCCGCCCTCGGCGCAGCCCTGACAAACCGAACGACGTTCGAACTGTGCCTCGCAGAACCCGGCTGCTTCCCCGGAGCGGACCGACCGCGGGTGATCTGGATGGGGCTCGGTGGCGATCTGGTCGCGTTGATGGCCGCGCAGGCGGCGGTAGATGCTGCTTGTGTGGCCTTCGCCGAGGCGCGCGAAGAGACCACGTTCCATCCCCACGTGACCCTCGCCCGGGTTCGCGAAGCGCGCCCCCGGCCCCGCGCCCTCGTTGAGGAGGCCCTCCGCCGGATGCCACGAAACCCGCGGACACCCTGGATCGTGGAAGCCGTACGGTTGGTGCGCAGCGAACTCCGACCGGAAGGCGCACACTACGTCACGGTCGCCGAGATCCCGCTGGCCCGGACCCGGTAGCCCGCGCCGGCGGCGCCAACCCGCTCGATGACCAGGCAGCGAACCCCGGGGTCCACCTCACGCCAGGCGTCGATCATCTCGCCGCCCCGCACCAGCAGCGCGGTCGAAACCGCGTCGGACTCGGTCGCCGACGGCAGCACCATCGCCGCCAGCCAGGCGCCCTCGACGGGCCAACCCGAGCGCGGATCGATGACGTGTCCATGGAACCGTCCCTCCACCTCGAACCCCTTGCCCCAGATCGCCGACACGGAGAGCGATTCGTCGTGCAACTCGATCACGGCCAGGGGCGGATCGTCGACCGCCACGGACGCGGCAAAGGCGGGACGCTCCACGGCAATCCTCCAGGCCGTGAGGCCGGGCGGTCGGCCGAGGGCCATCGCGGTGCTGGTACCCCCGTGCAACAGCGCATCGGTCACCCCCGCCTCCAGGAGACGTTCCGCCGCCCGATCCAATGCATAACCCTTCCCGATGGACCCCAGGTCCACCATGACCCCGGGCCGATCGAAACCGACCGTGAAGTCGCCCTCGTTGAGTCGGAGCCGATCCGGGCCGGTACAGGCCCGGGCGAGTTCGATCTCTGAAGCCTCGGGAACCCGGCCGCTCCCGCGCATCAGACCCCACGCCCGCATGAGCGGGGCCACGGTGATGTCGAAGGCCCCGGCGGTGGCCTGGGACAGCATCAGGGCATGCCGCAGGAGGCCGAAGACCTCCGGGGTGACCCGCACCGGGCAACGTGCGGCGTCACGGTTCACGGCGGCGATCTGGCTGTCCGGGCGGTAGAGGCTCAACGCCGCCTCGATGCGCCGGATCTCGTCCAACGCTTCCTCCCCGGCGGCCCGCAACCGCGCCTCGCCGACCCTCCCGTGGAGGACCAGTTCGAACCGGGTGGCCATGGCCTCACAGGCGAGCCGGATGCTGATCACGCCGCAGGGTCTCGTCCCCGCGACGATGCCAGAAGGAAAAACCAGGCGAAATCCCCCGAAAAAAGAGCCCGCCGGATCGCCGGCGGGCTCGGGGGAGGACTCGAGGTTGCGAGGCCGTTACGAAAGCTTGGGGGTGGTCCACCCGTAGGTGATCGGCTTCAGCTCGCCCCCAGCCTCGGTGGTGATCTTCCGGGTCTTCTCGTCGAAGAGGCAGGTGCTCTTCAAGCGTTCCGCCATCTCCGCCAGGCAAACCACGGTCTGCACCCGGATCGCCAGATCGATGTTCGCGTTCGGCGCCTTGTTGGCGCGGATCGAGTCAAACCAGTTCTTCTCGTGACCGGGGACGCTCTCCGCCGGCTGCAGGCCTGACAATTCCTCGGGGTCGACCTCCTCGGCGTAGTCGCGTTCGGGCACAAGCTTGAGGCGCTCGCCCATGTTGCCGATTTCCATCGAAGCCTTGCTGCCGTAGATCACGAAGCCGGGGCTCTTCTCGCTCACCGAACTGCAGGTGACGGTGATCAACATGCCACTCGGAAATTCGGCGATGATCTGCTGGTGCTCGGGCACGTCGCGGGTAGGAGTGCCGGGAGTCCCCTGGTCGGGATAAACGTTGCTCGTGCCGATGCAGGCCACCCGGGAAGGGAACTCCGGGTTGCCCGTCGCCAGCACCAGCGGGTGCAGACGATGCGGGGCCAGGTCGCCCAAGAGACCCGCGCAGTACGGGTAGTACTTACGCCAGCGGTGGAAGGCATCGGCGTCGAACGGCCGTTTCGAAACCGGGCCCAGCCAGGCATTCCAGTCGATGTTCTCGGCCTTGGTCTCCTGCTCGATGGTGTAGTTCCACTCGCCCTTGGGTTTGTTGCGGCAGTAATAGCCCTGGGCCCAAACCGGCGTACCGATCTTGCCGCCCTTGATCATCTCGGCCGCCTTGTGCCACCCGATCGCCGAGCAACCCTGCGAGCCCACCTGGTAGATCCGACCCGTCTTCTTCACCACCTCCTGCACCCGGAACGCCTCGTCCAGATACCGGGTCATGGGCTTCTCGCAATACACGTGCTTGCCGGCCTCCATCGAATCGATCGAGAGCTGGGCATGCCAGATGTCGTGCGTGGCGATCAGGATCGCGTCGATATCCTTCCGCTCCAAAAGCTTCCGGTAGTCGGTGTACATGTCGGCGTCCTTCAGCCCCGCGGTCGCCTTCGCCCAGTCGCGCCGCTTGTTGAACAGATCGCAGGCCGCCGCCACGACGGTGTTGTTCGCCCCGCTGCTCTTGTGGATGCCCTCGACGTGCTCCTTGCCGATGTTCGGCCCCACGCCGATGAAGCCCACGGCAATCCGGTCGTTGGCCCCGATGACCCGGCCGGACGAAGGCGCCTGGGTCTGGCCGTAGACCGGGGTCTTGAACTGGTTCACCGCCGCCACGGTGACTGCTGCGGTCGTGCTCTTCTTGATGAATTCCCGGCGGGTGGTGGTGCCCGTCTGGGGGTCAGTCTCGGTGTTCAACATAGCTCGGGGATGGGGTTGTGGTCGTGCAGGGAAACTTATGCAATCGGCCCTCATGGTCAAACCGGAACTTCTGATCGTGGACCCTGGAACCAAGGCCTGAGGGCACAACGCCTTGCCAAAACGACGCCCCCGGCCCGACGCTCATTCATGTCCAGCCCGGAGCGATTCGATTTTCTCGTGCTCGGCAGCGGCATTGCCGGCCTGTTCCTCGCCCTCAAGGTAGCCCCGCACGGTCGCGTGGCGATCGTCACCAAGAAGCGGAGCGCCGACTCCAACACCAACTGGGCACAAGGCGGGATCGCCGCGGTGCTCGGACCGGATGACTCCGTGGAGAGCCACGTCCGCGACACCCTGCTGGCCGGTGCGGGCCTGTGTCGCGAGGATGTCGTCCGCACCATCATCGGGGAGGGCCCGGAGGCGATCGCCGAGTTGGTGGCCCTGGGGATGCAATTCGACGAAGTCGCGGCCACCGGTCCCGCCGGCGCCCGCGCGCCCCACCTCACCCGGGAGGGCGGCCACTCGCAGCGGCGGGTGCTCCATTACAAGGACATGACGGGCCGCGAAATCGAGCGAGCCCTGCTCGCCGCGGCCAGCCGGCAACCAAACCTGCGAATCTACGAAGACCACCTCGCCATCGACCTGATCACCCGCCGCAAGCTCGGCCAGTCCGGCCCCGACCGTTGTCTCGGGGCGTATGTGCTCAACCGCTGCACCGGGGAGGTGGATGTTTTCGAGGCCCGCACCACCGTTCTCGCCACGGGCGGTTGTGGCAAGGTGTACCTCTACACGACCAATCCGGACATCGCGACCGGCGACGGAGTCGCCATGGCCTGGCGCGCCGGGGTGCCCGTGGCGAACATGGAGTTCATCCAGTTTCACCCCACCTGCCTCTACCACCCGCACGCCAAGTCCTTCCTCATCTCGGAGGCGGTGCGTGGGGAGGGCGGGGTGCTGAAGACCCCCGATGGCGCCGAGTTCATGCAGCGCTACCACGAACTCCAGTCGCTAGCGCCCCGCGACATCGTGGCCCGCGCCATTGACTCGGAGATGAAGCGGACCGGCGTCGACCACGTGGCGCTCGACATCACCAACAAGCCGGCGCCCTTCATCATTTCCCACTTCCCGAACATCTATCGAACCTGCCTCGAGTACGGCATCGACATGACCAAGGAGAGCATCCCGGTGGTACCGGCAGCACACTACCAGTGCGGTGGGGTGGTGACGGACCTCCAGGGCCAGACCGATCTCCCGGGGCTGCTGGCCATCGGGGAGGTGGCCTGCACCGGGCTGCACGGCGCCAATCGCCTGGCCAGCAACTCCCTCCTCGAGGCCCTGGTGTGCGCCCGCCGCGCCGCCAAGGTCGCCTTGGTCACCCCCCCCCCGGACCATCCCGCCATTCCCACCTGGCAAACCGGCCCGGCACAGGACCCGGACGAGATGGTCGTCGTCGCCCACAACTGGGACGAGATCCGTCGCGCCATGTGGGACTACGTCGGCATCGTCCGTACGAACAAGCGCCTCCAACGAGCCGCCAAGCGACTGGCAGGGCTCCAGGAGGAGATCCGGGAATACTACTGGGAGTTCAATGTCACGAGCGACCTCCTCGAACTGCGCAACATCGCGACCGTGGCCGAACTGATCGTCCACTGCGCCCTCCGTCGGCCCGAAAGCCGGGGCCTGCACTACAACCTGGATTATCCCGAGGCGGATCCCGCCTGGGCCCAGACGGACACGGTCCTCACGCGGCCGTGAGGTGTGGCTGGCTCAGTGACACGCGGCCCCCGGGCACCCGCCGCAAAATTTGCCGCAACTCCAAGTCGGGGTTACGGGTGAGCGGTGAGCATGGACACCTTCTTCAGCGCCCTGGTGGGCCTCGGTCTGGCTGCCGCCTGCGGCTTTCGGGTCTTCGTTCCCCTCCTGGTCAGCAGCCTCGCGATCCGGTCCGGCCACCTGCACCCCTCCGCCGACTTCGCCTGGCTGGGTTCGGATGCGGCGCTGATCACCTTCGCCGTGGCCACCGGACTGGAGGTGGTCGCCTACTACATCCCCTGGCTGGATCACGCCCTGGATACCCTCGCCTCCCCCGCTTCGGTGGTGGCCGGCAGTGTGATGGTCGCCTCAATGGTTCTGGACCTGGACCCCTTGGTTCGCTGGAGCCTCGCCATCATCGCGGGCGGCGGCGTTGCGGCGGCGGTTCAGACGGGCACCGTGGCGGCCCGTGGCCTGTCGTTCTCGCTCACCGGCGGGCTGTCCAACCCGGTCATCTCCACGGGCGAACTGGGGGGCGCGGTGGTCACCAGTGCGCTGGCCGTCGTGGCACCCGGCCTCGCCTTGCTCGGAGTGGTGGCCCTGGGATTGCTGCTCGTCACCCGCTGGACCCGCCGTCGCCGCTCCGCGGCGTGAATTCCGGCCTCCGCCGTCTCGCTCCGCGGCCTGACGGCGGCGTGAGTTCCTCAGGCGTGGCTACGGCTGGGCAGGCTCGGGAGCGGAGGCGGTCCCGGCAGCCAACAGCCTCTCGATGGCCTCCCGGATCGCCTCTTTGAACGGATCGATCCCCTGATCAAACCCCGCTGCCATCGGCAGGATCGGGGTCTTCGGCACGCGCCGCTTGAAGCGCCGCAGATTCGCCGCTGCCGCCGGTTCATCCATCTTGTTGGCCACGACCAGTCGCGGCTTCTCGAGCAGGGCCGGATCGTACAAACCCAACTCTCCCACCAACCCCCGGTAATCGTCCCAGGGGGCCCGGCCATCGTTGCCGGCCATGTCCACGACCAACACCAGGAACTGGCAACGCTGGATGTGGCGGAGGAAGGCGTGCCCCAGGCCCACGTTAAGGTGGGCGCCTTCGATCAAACCGGGCACATCGCAAACCACGATCCGCTGGAAGTCCCGATATTCGACGATGCCGATCTGCGGCGTCAACGTGGTGAAGGGATACGCCGCGATCTTCGACCGGGCCTTGGAAATCGCGGAAAGCAGGGTCGACTTGCCGGCGTTCGGGTAGCCCACCAACCCCACATCGGCGAGGATCCGCAGTTCGAGGAGGAACGAGCCTTCTTCACCCACCTCCCCCGGTTGGGCGAAACGGGGGGCCTGCCGCACCGAATTCGCAAAATTTCGATTCCCAAGCCCCCCGCGCCCCCCCTTGCAGAGGATGAAGCGCTGACCGTGATGGGTGAGGTCGGCCACCAACTCCCGCTCGGCCCCTGCCGCCGTGTCCGCCTCCGCCTCG
>JBBQML010000142.1:0-8582 GCA_038328885.1 Verrucomicrobiota bacterium
GGTCACCGAGGACGCCGGCGAAAGCCCCGCAGCCAAGAAGAAGAAGGGCAGCACCAACGAGGTCTCGGAGATCAGCCTGGTCCTGCGCTCCGTGAATCTAGCCTCGCTTTCGCCCACGGCGAACCTCCACATCATGTCCTCGGTGGAGCATGAGCTGAAGGCCAGCCCGCTGTTTGACCCGGAGACGACGAAGCTCGGCAAACAGCCTACCCCGGAAGACGGGGCCCAGACCTTTACTTTCGAACTCACGCTCGGGCTGAAAACCCCCATCGCCCTCTAGTATGCCCTGGATTAAGAAGAACCTGACGCTGGTCCTGGGCGGGCTGGTGGGCTTGATCCTGTTGGGAGGGAGTGGGTTGTTCCTGTTCTCCCAGTACGGCCGGGAGAGCGAGATCAATGCGGCGCTCGAGGAGAAGCGCAGCCTGTGGACCAGCCTCAACAGCGTGACGCCCTTCCCGGACGAGAAGAACATCAAGGCGGTCAAGGAGGACGCGGCCAGGCTGGAGAAACTCTCCTTGGAGCTGAAGGGTCGCCTCAACCCGGTCGAAGTAGCCCCGGTCACGGACACCTTTTCGCTGAAGTTGCTCATCGAAAACACCATCTCCGATCTGCGCAAAGAGGCGGAGGCGGCGGGTGTCGGGATCCCGAACCAGTATGCCTTCACCTTCGGGAAGCTGCGCGAAATGCCTCAGTTCGAGTCGAATGGCATCCCCAAGCTGGCCGAGCAGGTGGCCCATATCTCCACGCTCTGTCGCGTGCTCTATGATGCGAAGGTCCATACCCTGAACACGCTCCGGCGACCGCCCGTACTCCGCGCGGAAGGCGGCACTTCGGATTACCTGACCAAGCGCGGGTTGACGAACGAGTGGGTGGTGCGACTCCCGTACGACCTGAGTTTCAGCGCGTTCACGGCGGAGTTGGCCGAGGTCATCAAGGGCCTCGCAGCGCTGAAGGAATGCGTGGTGATCAAGACCATCAATGTCGAGCCCACGACCCTCCCGCCCTCAGGCGGGGCTTCGCCGGGGGTCTTCCCCGGCAGAATGATGCCTCCGCCAATGGCTCCTCCGGGTGGGGGCGTCGGGCCTGGGGGGATGGACCCCCGCTACGGACTCGGGGGCGGCCGAGGTGAGAACAATCCGTTGGGCGGTGGGATCAACGATCCCGGGTTGCGTGCCCGTTATGGACTTGGCCCTCCCGGCGCCGGGGGTGCTGGAGCGGGCGGGATGGATGCCGGCATGCGCGCCAGGTATGGGCTCGGGGGCGCCTCGGCATCCCCGCCGCCCAACGCCTACTCCCAGCCGGGTGCCATGGGTGGCGCACCCGCGCCCATGGGTCCCTCGGTGCTGCTCGATGAAAAGCCGCTCCGGGTGATCATCCAGGTGGATATCATCCGGCCCCGGGCCCCGGGCGAAACCGGGGGTCGGTCCGCGGCTCCCCGGTCCGCCGCCACGGCGGCCACGGCGGCCACGGAGGGTGAAGCCGCCCCGGCCGACGCCCCCGCCGAACCCGAGGCCGAATAGTAATCGCTTCCCATGGAGTCGCTCAAGAAACTCGGCGCCGTCTTCTCCGCCCACTACGAGAAGATCATCCTGAGCGTAATCCTGCTGGCCCTGCTGGGCGCCGCGGCCTTCCTCCCGTTTCGCGTTGCCGCCAACCGGGAAACCATCCGCCAGGCTCTGGAACTGGGCGAACGGGCCAAGAAGAAGGAAAGCCTGCCCATCGAGACTGCGCCCTATGAGGACGTTCTCCGTCGGGACAAGGCCAAGTCGAAGCTCGAACTCTCGGGAGATCACAACCTCTTCAACCCGGTGCTTTGGAAGCGGGGCCGCGATGGGAACCCCTTCAAGGTGGTCAAGGGCGATGAGGACGGTCCAGGAGGGCTCGTCGTGACGACCATCCGCCCCCTGCATCTGGTCATCGCGTTCGAGGGGGTGCAGATCAGTGGCGAGAGCATCCGCTACCGCTTCAGTGTGCTGGACGAAACCAAGATCGGACGAGGAAAGGCCGGCCGACCGCTCTTCGCCGCGCTCAATTCGTCCGGCAAGCACGACCCCTTTGTGTTGACGGCCGTGCAAGGTCCTCCGGACAATCCGACCGCCGTCGAGTTCCGCTTCGCGGATTCCACCGAGACGGCCACCATCACGAAGGAAGAGCCATTCACGAGAATCGCCGGGTATGAAGCGGATCTGGTCCATGAAAAACTGGGTTCCCGCTTCTCGAATGTGAAGGCAAGGCAGCCCGGAGGGGTCCGTCTGGGCGCCCAGACTTACAATATCGTTGCCATCACCAAGGACGAAGTTACGCTTCAGTCCACCTCCAATAAACGCTGGACCATCCGCCGAAAAGGCGCTGCCTGAGCCTGAGAGGTATGCTTTTTATGTTCCCGTCGAGTAACGAACCCCGCTCCATGACCCGACACGCTTTTGTTACTGTACTGGCCTTCCTGATCGCCCTGGGGCCGGCGATGTCCGTCGCCGCCCAGACCCCCGCCACCCCGCCTTCCGCGACGGACGAGGCGGCTCGCCGTGAGGAGGCGTACCAGTTGATCGGCGGGAAGCTCCAACTCGCCGACCGCGATGTCGCGTCCGGCAGGATTGCCGACGCCGCGCGGCGTTACGAGGAGGTCTTCACGCTGGCGACGCGGGTCGGCACCAGGGCCGATGCCGAGCGGGCCCGCGCCGTGGCCGGGGTGACCAGCACCCGGCTGCAGTTGGCCAAGTCAACGCAGAAGCGTGGATATCTCATCGAGGCATCCGCGCATATCGAGCGCATCCTCAAGGTCGACCCGCTCCACCAGGAGGCGGCGGCGATCAAGCAGGACCTAGACAAGGCCATCTCCGCCAAGCGCGGCCTCATGCCGAGTCCCGATGCCCTGGGACAGCTTCCGGAGTCCCGCGAGAGGCAGGTGCAGGTGGGTACCTTGGTCCAGGATGCCCGGATCTTCCTCGAGGCCGGTGAGGTCGAGAAGGCGCAGGCAAAGCTTCGCCAGGCCTTGGACGCCGATCCAAGTCATGAAGGGGCGAACTACTTCATGAAGCTCGTCCTGGATGCGCGCGCACGCACCGAGGCCAAGCGCCGCGGCATCCTCAGCAAATACGCCCTTCTCCACATCGACGAGGTTTGGAACGCGCCGCTGACCAAGGAGAATCTCCCCTCCGCAAACCCCTTCGCCAGGACCAACCTCGTCCACTCGAGCAAGGGCCGCCAGGCGATCAAGTCCAAGCTGGATCGGATCCGGATCGACGAGGTCAAGTTCGAGGAACTCCCGCTGTCCGAGGTCGTCCGCTATCTAAAGGAAGAAGCAAAGGCCCGCGACCCGGATCAGGAGGGAATCAATTTCTTCATCAACCCATACCTGGACAACGTTCAGGCGGGTGGGAGCTTCCAGACCGATCCCACCACCGGCGCCACGATCCAGGTTGCTGCACCCGAGCAAGCCAACCTGGGCGACGTGACGATCCGCATTGACCCGCCGCTCAACGGCATCCGACTGGTGGACTTGCTCGACGCCGTCACCAAGTCCGCCTCGAGCCCGATCAAGATCGCCATCGAGGAGTACGCCGTGGTCTTCATGCACAAGGCGCCGGAGCGAGCCCAGTTGGTGACCCGCACCTTCCGGGTGAACCCGAACACTTTCGAGTCCGGATTGGAGAGCGTCCTCGGCATCACCTTCGGCGACTTCCAGACCGGGAGCTCGGGCGGCGGCGGGGGCGGTGGTCAGGGCGGCGGCGGCGGCGGTGGTCAGGGCGGCCAGGGAGGCGGGTCGATCGGCACCGTCATACCGCGGGTCTTCGTGAGCGGCGTCGCTCAGGGTGGCCAGGGTGGCGGTGGTGGTGGCGGTGGTGGCTTAGGCGGTGGAGGTGGCGGTGGCGGCAGCAACGGACTCCGCGGCGTAACCATCCCGACACCAGCCCAGAACGTTCAGGAAACCGTCCGCACCTTCTTCCAGGCCGCCGGTATCAGCCTGTTCCCGCCGAACGCTGTCTTTTTCAACGATCGACTGGGTTTGCTCATGGTCCGGGCCACCACCGAGGAACTCGAGATCGTCGAGCAGGCGGTCGAGGTCCTGAACGCAGCGCCGCCCATGGTCCAGATCGAAGCGAAGTTCGCGGAGGTCGGGCAGGATGACCTTAAGGCGCTCGGATTTGACTGGACCATCGGGAACTGGATGATCGGCGGCGGGGGCGCGATCGGGGTCCAACCCGGCACCGCACCGTCCTTCGCCGATGGGAATGGCAATGCGTTTCCTGGTCCCTTGGCGGGAACGGCAGGGCCCAATACCGCGAGCGGTTCGGACGGCGTTCTGACCTCCGGTCTGCGCCAGACCGTCGGCAGCCAGGGAGCACCCATCCCGGCCTTGGGAACGATCACCGGTTTGATGACCGATCCGCAGTTTCGGGTCGTGGTTCGGGCCCTCGAGCAGCGCGGAGCGCTCGAACTCATGGCGGCACCTCGGGTCACCACGCTCAGCGGCCGGCAGGCGCAGGTGCAAATCAACGACCTCCGCACGATCGTCACCAGCGTCGATCTCGGACAAACGGGGGCCGGCGGAGGGAACCAAGCGGCGGGAGGCTTGGGGACGCAAAACCAGGGTGCAGCGATCGGCAGCAGCCTGAACTACATCACGCAGATCACTCCGTTCGGACCCGTGCTCGACGTCGTCCCCTATGTGGCGGCGGATGGCTACACCATCGAGTTGACGTTGATCCCGACTTTCAGCGAGTTCCTCGGCTATGACGATCCGGGCTTGTTCGTGCCGCAAGTTCAGGGCGCGGCCGGCAGCTCCATCGGGCTCCCGCTGGTGGCCCAGTTGCCGCTGCCCCGCCTCCGCGTGCGGCAGGTGGTCACCTCCGCCATCGTCTGGGACGGCCAGACCGTGGTGCTGGGTGGCCTGATCTCCGAGGACATTCGCAAGCAGAGGGACAAGGTGCCCTTCCTCGGCGACATCCCCTGGATTGGGCGGCTGTTCCGCACGGAGTCGACCTCCGCTCAGAAGCGCAACCTGGTGATTTTCATCACACCCACGATCATCGATCCGGCCGGAAATCCGGTGCATACGCCCGACAACCTGCCGTTCGACCCGAAGGTGCTGCCCGAGCAGGGGAAGCCGGTCCAATGAAGTGGGCCCTTGCGGCTGAGGATCACGTGTGGAATCTGTAATGCGAATCTCGTAGGAACCCTGCATGAACGTTTGTTCCAGATCTGCCGCGGGGAGTCTCGCCGGAGCCATCCTGGGGGCCGCCGCCCTTCAGGTCTGCGCTGGCGGCCTGCAACCCCAAGGCGCCGAATTCCAGCTGACGCGCGGGATGCTCGGCGATCAGGTGAACCCCTCCATCGTGCTCCATGAGCGGGGCGGCCTGCTGGTGTGGCAGGATGCCGCCGCCGACGGTGACGGTCTGGGGATCGCCGCCGTGCGTATCGCTGCCGGCGGGAGCGGTCCGCTTGGCGCGGTGTTTCGGGTCAACGACACGGCCAGCGGCGATCAGGAGAACGCGAGCGTCGCCACATTGCCCGGCGGTGCGGCCATCGTCGTTTGGCAGGGTGGTCCGCAGGGCTTTCAGCGGATCTTCGCTCGGATTGTGCCATCCGCTGGCACGCCTGCCGGGCCCGACATCCAGGTCAGCACCGGAGACGGCGAGACGCACGCCGACCCGGTGGCGACCACGCTGGCGGACGGGAACGTGGTCGTGGCCTGGTCCGCCCTTCGACAGGACGGAAGCTTCTCCTACGACGTCTACGCCCGGCGGTTCACCCCAGCCGGGGCCTCGCTGGGCGATGAGTTCCGGCTGAACGCCAACTCGGGCATGAACCGCAGAAGTCCGACGCTGGCCGCCCTGTCGGACGGGGCGTTTCTCGCCGGCTGGGTCTCCGAGCGCCAGGTTGGCCTCCGTGAGAACGTCGGTCCGGCCGGCAGCTCGCTGGCCAACGGGGGTGGGATTCCGAAATACGAAGTCGCTTTGACGGTTCGTAGGTTCGGCCCCGACGGGCAGGCCGTCGGCTCGGAGCAGCGGGTCTCCGACCCGGAGGCCGTGGCGGCACACCCTGCGTTGGCGGCACTGCCGGACGGTCGGGCGATCATCGCTTGGACACGCAGGGACCCGCTCATCGCGGGTAACCGGTATGATGTGGCCTCGCGCTTGCTCTCTGGTTCGGGCACTGCCCTGGGCGAGGTCGAGTTGGTAAATGTCATGACCTACGGGGACCAGTTCCGACCGCGCTTCGCGGTCGGTACCCATGGGGCGCTGGCCATCTGGTCGAGCATGGGTCAGGACGGTTCCTGGGAGGGCGTCTTCGGCCGCTGGATCGGGGAGGACGGCAAGCCCTCGGGTGACGAAGTCCCGATCAACGGCCAGACTGGTGGTGGACAGATCCTGCCCGCCGTGGCCGCTGGGCCGGATTCGAGTTTGCTCGTGGCATGGTCCAGCAACCTCCCCCGGACCGGTTACGAGATCTTCGCCCAGCGACTCTCGCTGCTCCTGCTCAGGGCGGAGGCTGCTGGTCCGGGCATGCTCCGGTTGCGCTGGCCCACGGTGGCCGGCGGGGTCTACCGGCTCCAGTCTTCGGTCGATGGATCAACCTGGGCGGACGTCGCAGGCAATCGGACCGCCTCCGGGACCGATGATTCTGCGGAACTGGCGGCGAGTGGTCGCGTCGTGTTTTACCGCGTCCTCCGTGCCCGATGAGACAAGTTATGAGGAGAGCCCTTCTATTTCTGCTGCTTCTGGCCGGACTGGGTGTGACCACCCCGCGCTCACGGGGGTTCACCCTGGTGGGGGCCCTGCCCGCGTGGTTCACCGACAACGCAGGGCTGATTCCGCCCGCCGATGTCTACGGGCCCGTCAACCTCGGCGAAGAGTACCGATGGACTGTTCCCTCTATCTTCTACGCCTTTGACGAGTCGTTCCTGAACTACTTCGGCCAGCGTGGGGTGGAGGAGGTTGAGAAGGCCATCAAGGTGCTGAACGACCTCCCGACGATGGCTACGGTGAACCTCGCGAACTACCCGACGCATTCCCAGCGGGTTAACTACCGTGCGCGGGATCTGGCGATGTTCGACCTGAAGTCATACACCCTGAAGATCCTGATGGAGCAGGTCGGTCTGGGTACTCCCGGCCGGTTTGTGTTTACTCTCCGCGGACGGGATCCGTCGAGCGACCCACCCATCACTAACTATCTGATAATCCAGCGGAATTTCGATCCTGAGACCTGGGCTCCCACACCTTACCTGAATGGATCTCTCTGGACCTACAGTGACATCTACGACAACCAGGATTCGCCTACGGTCAAGGCGTCGACGATTACCGAGCCGGTCGATCCCCTGATCCTCTCGGAACCCGTCGCCGCTTTGGTTCCGAGCTTTTCTTTCTCCGTCTTTGGCATCGGAAGTTACATCACGGGCCTGACCCGGGATGACGTCGGCGGGCTGCGCTACATCTACCGCAAGGAGAACGAAAACGTGGAGACGCTGCCCGCGGACGCTCTCACGGGCGCGACTGGCACAGGTGGGACCGTCTTCACGGGCGGCGGGGGTACCGGTGATGGTTGGATTCCGGTGGGCGGAGACTTCTCGGGCACCTTCCCGGGTGGACAGGCAAGCGAGTGGGTTCCGATTCAGTCCCCGGCTACCAACACGGTCGTAGGAGATCCCACGGGAGGGACTGGCGGCGGGACGATCCCGGTCTCCCAAGCCCTCCGCGGTGGCATCGACAAGCTCACCTTCGTGCGCGGTCCGGCGGTCTACGTGGCGGGCTCCTACTCGTTGGCAAACCGCTATCAGGAGACGGTCCTCGTGATCACCAACGGCGTCAGCCGCTCGCTGAGACAGCAGGTGGTCCGGGTGCTCACTACTCCCGACATTCTGTTCACCGCAGAGGACCTGGCGGACACCGACACCAGCGTGGCGGCGATCGACCGGACCGCCATTGCCACCAGCAATGACGCCATCAACGGGCAGTCGCCGTTGGATGGACCGGGACAATTCACCGGAACACTGACCATCAGTTTCAACAAGGTGGGACCGGTGCTGTTCAACATCGCGCCGTCGTTTATCGGCCAGGGAAACTCGTTGGGGGACTTCGTCTGGGGATCCTTCGACGGCACCACCAACGATCCCGCGGTGTATCCGTCGGGGACGTCGATCAAGGACTTGGAGCGTATTGCGTTCGGCTCCCGTTGAAGAGAAGCGCGCGAAAGGAGATTTTACACTGTGCGAGGCGTAAATTTGAGGCTTTGGGGAACGGTTCTCACCGTGTTGCTTGTCCGTTGCCTCGCGGCCGTGGCCGCCCCGGCGCCGGTGTATGAGAACCGTGGAAATGTCAGCAACCCGACGGTGGATGCCACGGTTTTTCTGAACCGTGGACTCTTCGATGTCTTCTCCGGGGACCAGCCCTACGACACCCAGAGCACTCTGCAATACACGAATTTCGCCGGTGCGCAGATCTCTGGCTCCGGGGGGTTCCGCTTCGACTACGTCAGCACCAACGGACTGAGGCGCGCGGCGTCCAGCTGGGTCAACCTCGGGTCGATTAATTTCTCGTCCGGGAACTTTTCCAGCCTCGGATTCGGGGGCGGTTTGGGCGGCC
>JBBQML010000143.1:0-8573 GCA_038328885.1 Verrucomicrobiota bacterium
GGTTGCCGGATCCGGCTCAGCCCACCGCCCTTCGACCACTCCAAGCTCTTCGTGGTGGACGAGTGCTGGGTCCTGGTCGGCTCGACGAACTGGGATGCGCGAAGCCTCCGGTTGAACTTCGAATTCAACGTCGAGTGCTACGACCCAGCCTTGGCCGGAACCCTGGCCGGGTGGTTCGACGGTCGTTTCCTCGGGAGCCGTCCGACCACCCTGGCCGAAGTGGACGCCCGGAGCGTGCCTGTCCGCTTGCGCGACGGCGCGGCGCGACTGTTGAGCCCATTCCTGTAGCGGGCCCGTCAGCGGATCTCGGGCAGGGGGCCGGGGATTCGTCCGCGCGACCGGGTCTGGATGCGGCATAGATACCGGTGCGCGGTGAGATACAGGACGGTGCCGTTGCCGCCCCAGGCGCAGTTCGCCGTGGCGACGCCGGGGTCGATGGTGCCCAGGTGATGGCCTTCGGGGGTGATCACCAGCACCCCGCCCGGGCCGGTGGCCCAGAGGTTGCCCCTGACGTCCACCTTGAGCCCGTCGGGCAGTCCGAGGCGCCCGGCCACCCGGGGCGTGGCGTCGAAGAGCACGCGACCGTTGGCGAGGAGCCCGGCCTCATCGACATCATACGCCATGTAATGGGCGCGTTCAGGGTCCGAAACCGCGACGTAGAGGCGCTTCTCATCGGGCGAGAACGCGAGGCCATTGGGCCAGGTGAGGTCGCGGGCCAGGAGCGTCACCCGGCCGCGGCGCGAGACCCGGAAGACACCCTGGAATGTCAACTCCCGTCGGGGGTCATCCAGGCCCTTCGCGAGGCCATAGGGAGGATCAGTGAAGTAGGTATCCCCGTTGGAGCGGAGAACCACGTCGTTGGGACTGTTCAGACGCAGGCCCTCGAAGTTGGTGGCGAGGGGTTCGAAGACCGTGCGGCGCTTGAGTCGGGCCACCTGGCGGTTGCCGTGCTGGCAGAGGATGAGCCGGCCTTCGTCGTCCAAGGTGAGCCCGTTGGAGCCCTGGGGATCGCCCCGGGAGTGGCCGGGGGTGAATCCGCTGGGGTTCAGGTATTCGCTCAGTCCCTCGAACGGGCGCCATTTCCAAACCACGTTCCGGGGGACGTCGGAGAAAACGAGGAAGTCGCCCCGGGCGAACCACACCGGGCCCTCCGCCCAGTCGAATCCTTCGGCGATCACCTCGATCCGGGCGTCCGGGGCGAGGAGTCCGTCGAGCGCCGGGTCGAGTCGCTCGATGCGGCCGAGGGTTCCCGAACGCGGTCGCGGCGCGTAGGCGGGGGCGGGGACGGCGGGGGCGTCGGCCGCGCGGCTCGCTTTGGGCGTCAAGGTCAGACCCAGCGCCCCAGCGAGGGCGAGGGCGAGGGCGAAGAAGACGGAGGATCCTTTCGCGTACATCGTGGTGCCTCGGGCGCAGCGTGCGGCCGGCTATTTCGCCAGGCAAGGTTAAGTGCGGCGTCGGGCTCGTCGCCGGGGTGCTCCCGTGCTGGAGTCCGGGGGTGGTTCACATCCACCCGATTACCTCCTTCGACCACCCGGGCCTGGCGCCGTACCTGACGCTGCGGCATCTGGGCGACCATTACCGGGACCGTCTGTTTGTGGCGGAAGGCCGCAAGGTGGTGCGGCGTTTGCTGGAGACCGACCTCTCGATGGTCTCCGCCTTGTTGTCTCCGGCGGACTTCGCCGAGCTTCGACCTCAACTCGAGGCACGGGCGGAAACCGTGGAGGTTTTTCTGGGGGAGAAACCGCTGCTCTCGAGCCTGACCGGGTTCAACCTGTATGAGGGCGTGCTGGCGTGTGCGCGGATGCCCGAGTCGGTGGAACTCGACGTGGTCCTGCACCAGATGCCCCGGCCCCGTTTCGTGGTGGCGGCGGACGAGTTGGCGAACGCCGAGAACCTGGGCGGTCTGATTCGCAGTGCGGCGGCCTTCGGTGCCCACGCCCTGGTGGTGGGCGAGACGTGCACCCATCCATACATGCGGCGTTCGGTGCGCGCCTCCATGGGATCTCTCTTCGGCCTACCGGTGGTGGAACCGGTCTCCCTTCGCGAGGCGCTCCGGGAGATGCAGCGTCAGGGCGTGCATTGCGTCGGTGCCCATCCCCACACGGACCGGCGACATCTGCCGGAGGCGGCGTTGACGGGGGATTGTTGCATCGTGTTGGGCAGCGAGGCACACGGTCTCTCCCCGGCGATCCGGGAGGCGTGCGATGAACTGGTGGCCGTGCCCATGCAGGCCGGTGTGGATTCCCTGAACGTGGGCGCGGCGGCGGCGGTGTTCTTCTACGAGGTCTGGCGCCAGCGGGTGGGCGGAAACCGGAGCTCTGCCGCCTGGAAACCCGCCAACCAATCGCAGCCGCCGAGGTGAGGAGGCTCGGACCGCCCCGGAAACGCCAGGGAAACGAGCCGCCTCACCTCGGCGCCTCCGTTCGAAGAGGCTTTCCCAACGGGCTTACGGATCGATCCGGTAGAGCTTGGTCCGCGAACGCAGGATCAGCGAGTGGTCGATCACCGCCGGCGAAGCCATGTACCCGTCGCCCAGGCTGTTCTCCGCGAGCTTCTGGAACTGACGGGTGGCGGCCACGACGTAGGTCTTTCCTTCCTCGCTGAGGAAGTAGATCCGGCCATCGGCGAGGATCGGGGAGGCGGAGTGGTTGCCGCCGAGGCGTTCGTTCCAGAGGCTCTCACCGGTCAAAGCGTCCCAACAGGTGGCGACGCCACCGTCCTCGATCCCGAAGAGGAGCCCTTCATGGAGGATGAGCGATGGCTTCTTGGGGATGCCCCGCTTGCTCTGCCACACGACGCGCAGTTGGCGGTCGGCGGGGGGTTCGTCAGCGGCATTGGCATCCACCACCTCGCCTTTGCGCCCGGGGCGGATGGCGAGGAGCTTGCCCTGGGAGAAGCCCGTGGGGACGTAGACCAGGCCGTTCCCGTATACAGGCCGGGTGCTGGCGGAGTGGTTCTGCCGTTCCTCCACCCGCCAGAGTTCCTCGCCGGTGAGCGGCAGGTAGGCGTAGAGGGCCTTGGCCCCCTGGCTGAGCAGCGTGGGAACGCCGTCGATCAAAGCCACGTGAGGCGTGGCGTAGGCCTTGCGGAAGTCGCCCTCGACGGCCGGTTGACCCTTTTCGTCGAGGTCCTGGAAGTCGATGGAACGTTGCACCAGCCAGGCGGTCTTGCCCGTGTCCTTGTGGAGCGCGGCGAGGTATTGGTGGGAGCTGCCGTCGAAATGCAGGATCAGCAGGTCCTGGTGGAGGATGGGCGAGGAACCAGCTCCGCGGTAGTGGTTGCACTCGAAGTCCCGGCGCTCCCAGAGCACGCGGCCGGTCCCGGTGTCGAGGCAGGCCGTGCCGGGGGAACCGAACGTCACGTAGACCCGGCCGGCTTCCACCACGGGCGTCGGCGACGCGTAACTGTTGAACTTGTGGCAGAACTGGGGGGCCGCGACGTCGAACAGCTTTTGGTCGAGTTCGATCTTCCCGGTGTCGGCGTCGACGCGGAGGACCGAGAGTTCACGGCCGTCCTCGGTGGCCGTCGCGATCCAGATCTGCTTTTCCCAGAGGACGGGCGAGGCCCAGCCCTTGCCATGGATGGGCGTCTGCCAGCGGACGTGGTTCGTTTCGGACCAGGTGAGGGCGGGTTTGGCCTGGCGGGCGATGCCGTCGCCCTCGGGCCCGCGGTACTGGAACCAGTGCGGGATGCCGGCGGCGGAGACCGGGCTGGGGTTGGCGGCGAAAGCGATGGCGCTGGCGACCGCGAAAGACAGGAGGAGGCGCTGGGGCAGGCGCAACGGATGCATGGGGGTGAAGGTAGATGGCGGATCGTGGCTGCCAAGCCTGCCTTGAGTCGGGCGGGCGGGCCGTGAGCGGGTCGACCCGGCCCAGGAACGTCCGAGCCGCACGCTCTCCGCCACTCCCTGCTTCCTCGCGGCCGCGACGCGGGTCGCCAATCCGGGTTGAAGACCGATAGGGTAACGCGGGTTCTGACTTACTACGACCCCCGGGCCGCCTTCACCGTCGGCGCGGTCTGGGGGAAGACCGCCATTCAACCCGACATCACCACGGACGCCACCCAATTCTCCGAGGGGAGCATCGTGGTCAAGGCTGTCATGACATCGGCGTCCGGCGACGACTGGCCTGTCATCGAAGGCGCCGCACCCTGGCCGGTCTATTTCGCCGCGGAAAAGGCGGCCAATTCCACGCCCCAACCCCTCCTGACCACCATCCACCTCTTTCAGTTCGACATCATCGTCAAGGACACTGCCGCCGCGCCCGGGGCTTCACAAACTCAACGGGGCAACTTGTGTGGTCGCCACCGGAAGCATGATTCTTTGTCGCACAGCGAGGTGATTACGAGATCGTCTTCGATGTGAAAACTCGGCGGGGGGTCCGCGCTCCAGGAAACGCTGCACAAGTATCTCCCGGCGGTGGTTCCCAAGGCGGCTTCCGGTCTCATCGATACGACGCTGGGCGAAATCACCCGCGGCTACGGCGCGGTCAAGTTGTCCTTCCCTTTGCTGTTCACGTGGTGGTCGGCCTCCCAAGGCATTCTGGCTGGGATCGAAGGCTTGAACACCGCTTATGAAGTTCGAGAATCAAGGCCCTGATGAAAGAAACATCTGGTGGCTTCGGGATTGACCATCGTGTTCCGGATGCTCACTGCAGCCGCGCTGCTGCTCCGGTTTAAGAATGGGGTGTTCACCCCATCGACGCAGGTTGCAGATCAGTCCAGGTTGACCAGTACACTTGGGTGATTCGCTGCCTGCTCGATCGGGGATGCCGTCCTGTCAGCCGGCATCGATTTATATGCAGCTTTACTTACGCAAAATCGGACCTCACGCAAGTCATTGACACAAAGGCAAAACAAGAAAACAAAACCAAATAAAAAATCATTATGAAATTAAATCAGACCGGAAAAGTTGACCGGAACAGAAATGCCTGCTCCGTCACGGCGTCGCTGCTGACCTTGGGCCTGCTCGCTCTTCTTTGCACGCCAGCGAGCGCAGCCGAGAAGAAGAGGTCCATCACCGACCAGGGAATTACCGATGCCATCGAACAGGACATGATCATGGATAAGAGCGTGCCTTCGTACAAGGTGGATGTGCAGACCAGCCATGGCATCGTGACCCTGGGCGGAACGGTGGATAATCTATTGGCCCGGGATCGCACGGTGCAAATTGCCGAGAACATCCGCGGCGTGCGAGCCGTGGTGGACAAACTGACGGTCACGCCGCCCACGCTTTCTGATGAAGCGGTGCGCAAGGACGTCGATCAGGCACTGCTGCTGGACCTCGCGACGGATTCCTACGAAACCAAAATCGCGGTCAAGGACGGCGTGGTCACTTTGACCGGCAACGTCCAGTCCTGGCAGGAGAAGGAACTCACCACCAGCGTGGCCAAAGGAGTCAGGGGCGTGAAAGCGATCTCGAACGAGATGAAGTTCGAGTACAAGGCGGACCGGCCCGACAACGAAATCGAGGCGGACATCAAGGGAATTCTGCAACGCGACGTGTGGCTCAGGGGTGGCAGCGGGATCAACGTCGCGGTGAAGGACGACAAGGTCACCTTGAGCGGCTCGGTCGGCAGCGTGGCGCAGAAAGCGCGGGCGCGCATGGGCGCGTGGGTCGGCGGGGTGGCTTCTGTGGATGACAGCAAACTGGAAGTGAACTCGGCCTTGAACGGCAAGCAACATCGCGACAGCAAGTACGCCTACAAGACCGACGCGGAAATCCAGAAGGCCGTCACCGACGCCTTCCTCTACGATCCGCGGGTGCTTTCCTTCAATCCCAAGGTGACCGCGAGCTACGGCACGGTGACGCTCAGCGGCGTGGTGGATAATTTGAAGGCCAGGCGCGCCGCCGAAAGCGACGCGCGCAACACCCTCGGAGTCACACGTGTGAGGAATCACCTCAAGGTGCGCGGGCAAACGCCGCCACCGGATGCCGAGATCGCCAAGAGCATCCAGGCCGCGTTCGCGCGTGATTCTTACGTGGAGACCAACGAAGTCACGGTGTCCGTCGTCAACGGCAAAGCCACGTTGTCAGGCCAGGTCGATTCCTCCTACGAGAAATGGCAGGCCGACGACATCGCGTCAGGCATCAAGGGCGTGGACGATGTACAGAACAATCTCACCGTCGTTCCAGTCTATAGCCGGTACACTTACTCTTGGCCGCACTACACCTACGGTTGGCCGCTCCACACCTTCCCGGCCGATCGCGATTTGGAGATTAAGGATGAGGTCGAGGACCAGCTCTTCTGGAGTCCGTTCGTGGACTCCGATGAAATCACGGTGAAAGTGCAGGATGGCACTGCGACGCTAACGGGCACGGTGGACAGTTACGGGGAACGAGGTGCCGCCATACAGAATGCTTACGAAGGAGGCGCCACGATCGTGAAGAACGAATTGAAAGTGAACCGCGAGTAATTTCGCCCCAACCGAGTTGCCCTGGAAGTCCGGGGCAACTCCACCCGGAGAAAGGAAATTTGTATGTTACGAAAGGCGAAAGAATTCTTCACGTCAGCGCCTCCAGATAGGGACGGATCACGTTGTGAATCCGGCAGACGCGGGCCATGTCTCCGAGGTCATCCATGTTGAAGCATCGCTTGGCCCGGGCATCCCGCAGCGCCTCGACGGCGACGCTGACGGCGCTGCCTAGGTCGCGCGCGGAACGCCGAGGTGCGCATGCTGGGTCCGGATGAACGGGTTCCTGGGCTGCCATCAGGAGATGCGAATCATTCGAGAACAGAGCCTCAGGCACGGTCCTCCCGGCCCTCGGAGATGATCCGGGTAACGTCGGCTCCGCGGCCGGTCTTGCCACTCTCGTCCAGGGTGTGGAACGTCTTGGATGGTTTCCGGTCGGCGAACTACGGAACTCCGGTTCCCTCGGTTTCCGGGAGAATTCTGGCGATCGGACGCCCGTTGTCCGGCACGACGATCTGGCCGCAGCGCGAGGCCTCGCGCACCCATTCGCCCGTCCGTGCGTGCAACTCGCGGAGGGTCACCGTTTTCATCTGTCACACCGTGACACGGCCGGCCCCGGTAGGTGGACGGCACCGATCCCCCGGCGCAGCCGCCGAGCCGATCCCGATTCGACGAGGGATCACCCGAGTGCCGCCCGCCTCCGGCAGACGCGGGCGACGGCAACAATCGGTTCGTCAATCGGGTGGACGGCGATACCGTCAGGAGCGCCGTTCGGACGTGTGGTGGTCGATGGGTCACCCTCGAGGATCCTCCACGATGGATCCCTGACTGGCGCGTTGTTGATGAACTCCAGCACCATCCCTGAGATGGACCCCAGGCAACTCCCCATCTGGGCGCTCCACGATTCGATCGTGAATGCCCTCCGCGGCCAGGGACGCCTGGTGCTGGTCGCCGCTACGGGCTCAGGCAAGACCACTCAGGTTCCCCAGATGCTCCTCGACGCCGGGGTCGCCGGCGGGAAGCGCATCGTGGTCCTCCAACCTCGCCGGGTGGCCGCCCGGACCGTCGCTTCCCGGGTTGCCTGGGAGCGCGGCGGGAAGCTCGGTGGCGAAGTGGGTTATCAGGTCCGGTTCGAGGACCACATTTCCAGGGATACCCGCCTCTGCTACGTGACCGAGGGCATCCTGCTGCGGTGGTTGCAGGATCACCGGACGCTCCCGGACGTGGGCATCGTCGTGTTTGACGAATTCCACGAGCGCAACCTCCTCAGCGATGTCGCGCTGGCCCTGGTGAAGGATCTGCGACGGACCTCCCGGCCCGATCTCGGGATCGTGGTCATGTCGGCGACCCTCGAGGCGGAGCCGGTGGCGCGGTATCTGGGGGCGGAAGTGCCGATCCTGGCGTCGGAGGGACGCACGTATCCGGTGGAGGTTCGGTGGGCCGATTACACCGATGCCCGGCCGGAGTGGGAGAAGGCAGTGTCGGCGGTCGAGGAGATCATCTCGAACGGGTGGGAAGGGGATATCCTGGTATTCATGCCGGGGATGAGCGAGATCCAGACGACGATCCGGGAACTGGGCGCGGCACGCCTGGGCGAGAAGGTGACCCTGATGGCCCTGCACGGGGACCTTCCCCCGGAGGAACAGGATCGGGCCTTCCAGCCGAGCGATCGCCGGAAGATCGTGGTCAGCACCAACGTGGCGGAGACGAGCGTGACGATCAACGGCGTGCGTCACGTGGTGGATGCCGGACTGGCGCGGGTGGCCCGGTACGATGCCGAGCGCGGGATCCAGACCCTGCTGCTCGAGGAGATCAGCCGGGCCTCGGCCGACCAGCGGGCGGGTCGGGCTGGTCGGACGGCTCCCGGCACCTGCTGGCGCCTCTGGACCGAGGTTGGGCATCTGAACCGCGCGGCCCGCAACACCCCCGAAATCCAGCGGGCGGATCTGGCGGAGATCGTTCTGCTGCTGCATTCACTGGGGGTGAGGCGAGCGGTGGAGTTCGACTGGCTGGACCAACCGGACCGCGAGGCGGTGGAACGGGCGGAACGGTTGTTGGTCACGCTGGGGGCGCTGGCCGCGGGCGATGCCGGGCACGGGGAGTTGACTGGGATCGGACGTCGGATGTTGCGGCTGCCCATGCACCCGCGGTTTGGCCGGATG
>JBBQML010000144.1:0-8563 GCA_038328885.1 Verrucomicrobiota bacterium
CACTCCGCGCCCTCCTGGCAGGCCTGATCTGTGGTGTGTGGGCGGGGTGTTCCCGCGGGCCCGAGGCGGTTGCCGGAAAGGCGGATGCTGGTGCGGCGGAGGCGGCGGTCAGTTTTCGGCTGGGTGTGGTGGAATCGCGGCGGATCGAGCGAAGCCTGGCGGTGACCGGGTCCCTCCTGCCGCTCGACCGGACGCCCGTCAGCGTCAGGGTGCCCGGCCGGCTCGAATCGATTGCCGTGGACCTGGGCACCGTGGTCCGCGAAGGGGACGTGCTCGCGCAGGTGGAGCGGGCCGATTACGAACTGCGCCTCAGGCAATCCGAGGCGGCCCTCGGCCAGGCGCGTGCCCGCGTGGGGTTGCCCCTCGCGGGGGACGACGACCGTGTGGAGGAGGCGGATTCGACTTCGGTGAAGGCGGCTCGCGCCGTGCTGGACGAAGCGCGGGCGAATCGGGAACGCATTCTGACCCTTTCCCAGCAGGGGATCCTCTCCTCCTCGGAACTCGGCACGGCCGACGCGGCGTTCAAGGTCGCGCTCAGTCGGCACGAGGAAGCCCTGGAAGAAGCGCGGATCCGGGTGGCCCAACTGCAGCAGCGACGGGCGGAGGTGGCGATCGCCCGACTGCAACTCGCCGACACCGTGATCCGGGCCCCGTTCGATGGTTCGGTTCAGGAGCGTCGAGCCAACGTGGGTGAATACCTCCCGCTCGGTGCGCCCGTCGTGGTGTTGGTCCGGACGGACCCGTTGCGGCTGCGCGTGGAAGTACCCGAGCGGGACGCTGCGCGGGTTGCGATCGGACAGGTGGTTCGGGTATCGGTGGAGGGCGAGGCGCAGGCCTCCACCGGATCCGTTCGGCGACTGAGCCCTGCGATCCTGGCGGGCAGCCGGACGTTGGTGGTGGAGGCGGACGTGCCCGCGCTGGGTCGGTTGCGGCCGGGTTCCTTCGCCCGCGCCCAGATCGTGGTCCTGACCGACGCGCCGGTGCTCACCGTCCCGGAGGACGCGGTGGTGACCTTCGCCGGCATCGAGAAGGTGTTCGTGGTCCAGGACGGGCAGGCCGTGGAGAAACGGATCACGATCGGCGATCGCGGGCCCGGCTGGGTGGAAGTCGTGCGGGGGTTGACCGCCAACGAAACGCTGGTCCGGGCACCGGGGAATCTGCACTGGGGCCAACCGGTGCGCGCCGCCCCCGACACCGTCGCACCCACTGGCGCGGTCACGGTCCGCGACGCCACCGTCCCGCCCGGGCCTCCGGTCACCGGGACGCACGGTTCCTGAACCTCCGTTCCACGGAGCTCCCACCCCCGTCCACCCCGTGCAAACCCTGGCCGAGATCTGCATCCGCCGCCCGGTATTCGCGTGCATGCTCGTCCTCGCGCTGGTCGTCGCCGGGGCGGCCGGTTACGCCAAGTTGAACGTCGATCGTTCTCCGGCGGTCGACGTGCCCACGGTGTTCGTCTCGACCTCGCTGCCGGGAGCCTCGCCGGCCGAGATGGAGTCGCTGGTGACCCAACCGCTGGAGCAGAACATCAACACCATCGAGGGCATCAACGAACTCCGCTCGATCAGCGGCCTGGGGCGTTCCTTCGTCATCGTCCGGTTCAACCTGAACCGCGACGCGGCGGCGGCCACGGAGGACGTGCGCAACCGGGTCTCCACCACCCTCGCCGAGCTTCCTGCGGACGTGTTCGCCCCGCAGGTCTCCAAGTTTGATGTCGATTCCGCCCCGGTCATGACCTTGTCGATGTCCGGGGACCGTCCGGTGCGCGAGTTGACGGAACTCGCCGAACGGCTCGTGCGGATGCAGTTGGAGCGGGCCGACGGCGTGGGGGAAGTGGAGGTGTCCGGCGGGCGGGCACGGTCCATCAACATCTGGGTCGATGCCGACCGCCTCGCCGCCTACGGGTTGTCGATCACGGCGGTCCGCGACGCCATCGTCCGCCAGAACGCGAACATCCCCGGGGGCAACGTCACCGGGCCGGTGCGAGAGAGCGTGCTGCGGACCATCGGACGGGTGGCCGAACCACGGGAGTTCAACGACCTGGTGGTGACGACGATCAACGGTTCGCCGGTGCGGATCCGGGACCTGGGTCGGGCCGAGGATGGCACCAAGGAAGTACGCTCGGTGGCGCGGTTGGACGGCCGGCCCTGTGTGCAGTTGGATGTTCGGCGACAGTCGGGGGCGAACACGGTGGCGGTCATCGAGTCGATCAAGGCGAAACTGCCGCAGGTGATCGCGCAGATGCCGCCGGATGTGAGGATCCAGGTCATCCGGGATCAGTCCCGCTACATCCACGAGGCTCTGTCCGAGATCCAGCGTCACCTCGTGCTGGGGAGTGTGTTCGCCAGCCTGGTGGTGCTGGCATTCATGCGGAGTTGGCGGGCGACCCTGATCGCCGGCGTGGCCATCCCGGTCTCGGTCATCTCCACCTTCGGCATGATGTGGGCGCTGAACTTCACCCTGAACAGCGTCACCATGCTCGCCCTGGTGCTCATGGTGGGGATCGTGATCGACGACGCCATTGTGGTGCTCGAGAACATCTTCCGCTTCGTCGAGGAGAAGGGGATGAACGCGTTCGCGGCGGCGCGGGCGGCCACGGCGGAGATCGGCCTGGCGGTGATGGCGACCACCTTCAGCCTGGTGGTGATCTTCGTGCCGGTGTCCTTCATGTCGAGTGTGGCGGGCCGGTTCCTCTACCAGTTCGGCATCACCGCCGCGGTCGCGCTGCTGGTGAGCCTGCTGGTCTCGTTCACCCTCACCCCGATGATGAGCGCGCGCCTCTACAGCCTCGCCCGGGTGCGCGGGGAGGGAGCGACGTCGCCGCAGTCGCGCGCGGGCCTTTACGGCTGGGTGGAACGTACCTACCTGCGGACCCTCGGCTGGTCGATGCGCCACCGCATGGTCCTGGTGGTGGCCGCGCTGGCGGTGGCCGTTTCCTCCCTGCCCATCTATCACCTGGTCCGGCAGGAGTTCACGCCGACCAACACCGACGACGGCGAGTTCGAGGTGTCGCTCAACGCGCCGGAGGGGACGAGCGTCACCGCCATGGACGAGGTCGTGCATTTGGCGGAGGAGGCCATTCGCGGGATTCCGCACGTGCGCACCGTGCTGGCGACCACGGGGTCGGGGGGCGGCTTCGCGGGGGTCAACCAGGGCCGGCTATTCCTGCTCCTCGCCCCGCACGCGGAACGCATCTTCACCTGGAAACGGCTGCTGAGCCTGACCCCATGGAAGGCCTTTGAGGGAAACGCGTCGCAGCGGGACATCATGCAGGAGGTGCGGGCTCGGCTGAAGTTTCTGAAGGATATCCGCGTGGGGGTGCGCCCCGGTGGATCCTCGATCAACATCGGAGGGCCAAATACCGAAATCGATTTCGCGATCCTGGGACCGGACCTGGAGCAACTCTCCGCCTATGCGGAGGCCCTGCGCAAGCGCGCCCCTGACTTGGGCCTGCAGGACGCCGACATCACGCTGCGCCTGGACAAGCCCGAGCTGCGAATCGAGATCGACCGCGACCGCGCGGCGGACCTGGGGGTGGACGTGCAGGATATTTCCTCGGCGCTGCGGATCATGGTGGGCGGGGACACCCGGGTCTCGCGGTTCCGGGATGACGGCGTGAATGACGACTACGACGTGCAGTTGCGGTTGGAGGGGGTCGACCGCGATGACCCCGCGGACCTCGGGCGGCTGTTGGTGCCGCGGAAGGACGGGAGCCTGGTGCGGTTGGACAACGTGGTGCGGGTGACGCCCGGCCAGACGGCCTCACGGATCGACCGACTGGACCGCCAGCGGACGGTGGCGCTCCGCTCGAACATCGCGCCGGGGTTCGCTCTCGCCGATCGGTTGGAGGCGCTGCGGGCCGAGGTGAAGGCGATGAATCTGCCCCCGGCCTATACTACGAAAGTCTCGGGTCGGGGCCGCGAACTGGAGGGCACCTTCCGGGAGTTTCTCTGGGCCTTCGCCCTCTCGATCGTGTTCATGTACATGATCCTGGCCTCGCAGTACGAGAGCCTCCTTCATCCCTTCACCATCCTCCTGTCCCTCCCGCTCTCGCTCCCGTTCGCGTTGATCTCGCTGTGGGTGACCGGCAACACTTTGAACCTCTACTCGGGTCTCGGGCTGCTGGTGCTGGCGGGGGTGGTGAAGAAGAACGCCATCCTGCAGATCGACCACATGAACCAGTTGCGCGAGCGCGGCATGGAGCCACTGGCGGCGGTGCTGCAGGCGAACCGGGACCGGTTGCGGCCGATCCTCATGACAACCCTATCTCTGGTCGCGGGAATGATCCCGCTGGCGGCGGGGACCGGCCCAGGAGCCGAGGAACGGCGTGCGGTGGCGGTGGTGGTGATCGGCGGTCAGACCCTGTGCCTGCTCCTCACCCTGCTGGTGACGCCCGTGGTCTACTCACTCCTCGATGACCTGCGTCGGCGATTCGCCTGGTCGGGCTGGGCCAAGGAAGAGCCCGCCGCAGAGGTGGCCACCGTGGGGAAGTGAAGCGGGCCTGCTTTTGGGGTTGAATGCCCCGGCCGGTTCGGGGTGGGCTCGGTCCCACCGCACCCCAAAGGGACGGTCAAGGCCCTGAGCGGTCTCACGCGGAGAGCACGGATGGCGTGGTCCCCGGCCTCTTTCCGCGATCTCCGCGATCTCCGCGCTCTCCGCGTGAGGCCTCCCGACAGGGTCAAACTTCAGGCGGCAATCCCCGAAGGTCGCGGGCCACTGGACGTCTCCAAGGCACGCTGCGCACGGGCCCGACCGCGGCCGCGCGTGGCCGGGGCGCTGGCAATCAGGGTCGGGGCCGAGGACGACGGAGCCTCGACCTGGACAGGCTCGATGCCCCAGATGTCCCGGGCGTATTCACGAATCGCCCGGTCGCTCGAGAAGTACCCGATCCGGGCCACGTTGAGCACGGCTTGGCGCGCCCAGGCCCGGCGGTCCCGGAACAGGGACGATACCCGTTCCTGGGCGTCCACGTAGCTCCGGAAGTCCGCGCAGTGAAAATAGGTGTCGCCCCAGTCGGTGAGCACGCGGCCGATGTCATCGAAAAGACCCGGCTCACCCTGGTTGAAGTCGCCGCGCCAGATGGCGCCCACCACTCCCGCGAGTTCGGGGTCGCGCTCGATCCACTCGCGCGGGTGGTAGCCCGCCTCGCGCATCCGGTCGATCTCCTCGGCGCGGTGGCCGCAGACGAAGAAGTTCTCGAGGCCGACCGCCTCGGCGATCTCGATGTTCGCTCCATCCCAGGTGCCGATGGTGAGCGCCCCGTTCAGCGAGAGCTTCATGTTCCCGGTGCCAGAGGCCTCCTTGCCGGCGGTGGAGATCTGCTCGGAGAGATCGGCGGCGGGGATGATCACTTCCGCAAGCGACACGTTGTAGTCGGGCAGGAACACCACCTTGAGGCGGTCGCGGGTGGCGGGATCGGCGGCGATGACTTCGCCCAGGGAGTTGATGAACTTGATGATCCGCTTGGCCAGGAGGTAGCCCGGGGCGGCCTTGGCACCGAAGAGGAACGTGCGCGGGACGATGTCGAGACCAGGATCCTGCTTCAGGCGCCGGTAGAGCGCGACGATGTGAAGCGCGTTGAGCAGTTGCCGCTTGTACTCGTGCAGACGCTTGATCTGGACGTCGAACAGCGAGGCGGTGTCGACGCGGACATCAAGCCGGTCCTTGATCAGGTCGGCGAGTTGCTCCTTGTTGGCCTGCTTGACCTCGAGGAAGCGGTCGAGGAAGGCGGAATCCTCCGCCAGGGGTTCGAGGTCACGGAGGGCGTCGAGATCGCGGATCCAGCGGTCCCCGATCGCCTCGGTGATCAACCCGGACAGCCCGGGGTTGCAGACCAGGAGCCACCGCCGCTGGGTGACGCCGTTGGTCTTGTTGCTGAAACGCTCAGGCCACAGCCCGGCAAAGTCGGGCACCAACTGGGTTTTGATCAGTTCCGTGTGCAGGCGGGCGACGCCATTGACCGCGTGGCTGCCGACGATGGCGAGGTTGGCCATGCGGACCTGTTGGACGGGTCCTTCCTCGATGAGGGAGAGATGTCGCACCTGTTCGTCGGTGGTGTCCGGCAGGCGGCGCACGTCCTCGAGGAAGCGCCGGTTGATCTCGTAGATGATCGCGAGGTGGCGTGGGAGCACGCGTTCGAGGAGGGGAACGGGCCAACGTTCCAGGGCCTCCGGGAGCAGGGTGTGGTTGGTGTAGCCGAGCGAGGGGACGGTGATCTCCCAGGCGCGGTCCCAGGGGAGATTGTGTTCGTCGATCAGGATCCGCATCAGCTCCGCCACGGCCAGGGAGGGGTGCGTGTCGTTGAGTTGCAGGGCATTGCGGGTCGCAAAATTGGTCAGATCCGGGTGACAACGGAGGTGACGTCGGGTGGCGTCGCGGAGGGAACAGGCGACGAGGAAGTATTCCTGGATGAGGCGCAGTTCGCGGCCAGCGCTCGTGTTCTCGGAAGGGTAGAGAACCTTGCTGACCGTTTCCGCCCAGTTCTTCTCCTCCACGGCGCGGATGTAGTCGCCCTGGTTGAAGACATCCAGGCGGAAACCCTCGGAGGCGCGCGAATGCCAGAGCCGCAGGGCGTTCACGGTCTGCACGCCGTAACCGATGATCGGGATGTCGTACGGCACGCCCTCGATCATCTGCCAGTCCAACCAGGCCCCTTTCGGACCGGCCCCCGGGGCGGGTTGCGTGCGGCCGTAAAGCAGCACGGTGACCCGGTCCTCGGGACGCACGATCTCCCACGGGTACCCGAACTTGAGCCAGTCGTCGGGACGTTCCATCTGCCAGCCGTTGTCGAACTCCTGCCGGAACATGCCGTGCTCGTAGCGGATGCCGTAGCCGTAGCCGGGGTATTCGAGGGTGGCCAGGGAGTCGAGGAAGCAGGCGGCCAGGCGCCCCAGGCCGCCGTTGCCGAGCCCCGCGTCCGGCCTCAGGTCGTAGAGGTGGTCGTGGTCCAGGCTGAGCTGCGGTAGAATCGCGTCGACAGCGTCATCGAGGCCCAGCGAGGTGATGTTGTTGTGGAGGAACCGGCCGATGAGGAACTCCATCGACAGGTAGTAAACCCGCTTGGCGTCTCGGTTGGTGTGGGTCTCCTCGGTGGCCGCCATCCGGTCGAGCGCGAAGTCGCGGATCGAATGACACAGACAGAGCAGTTTGTCGTGGTCGGAGGCGGTGGCGAGGTTGCGTCCGCGGAAGTACCGCAGATGGAGTTCGATGCGCTGCAGCAGGGCTTGCGGAGTGACGGTGGAGGCCGAGGCGGGTGAGTTCATGGCGCGGTACAAAGCCGATGCGGCCCATGCGGACCAAGGAGAGGCTCACCCGGAGTCCGGTCGGGTGCGAAGGTAAAAGTGCGGCTCCACCGTCGAACCTCCGCCGGTCCCTCGACACTCGACCTGGGCTCCCGCTACGATCCCGCTCGCGTGAGCCGCTCCACCGCCAGCCCGGTTGTACGACTGCTGTGCGATCTCATCGCGTTGCCCAGCGTCAACCCCGCCTTCGTGGCGGCCGGGGATTCCAGCGCCGGGGAGCAGCGGGTCGCCGACTTCGTGTTGTCCCTGGGCGCTGCCGCCGGCCTGGCCGTGGATTTCCAGGAGGTCCTCCCCGGCCGGCGGAACGTGGTGTTGCGCTACCTTCCCCCGGAACCGTCGGGGAGCCGGATCCTGCTCGCACCCCATCTGGATACCGTGGGGAGCCAGGACGGGTCGTCGGCAATTTTCAGCCCGCGGGTGGCGGAGGGTCGGGTCTGGGGCCGGGGCGCGTGCGATACGAAGGGCAGCGTGGCGGCGATGTTGACAGCGCTTTTCGAGGTGATCGCCGGCCCGCAAGCCCCACGCCGCACCGAGATCGTGTTCGCCGGGCTGGTGGACGAGGAGAGCCACCAGGCGGGGTCGCGCGCGTTGGTGAAGTCCGGATTGCGCGCCGACCTTGCGATCGTGGGGGAACCCACCCGGCTGGCGGTGGTCACCTCTCACAAGGGCGATGTGTGGCTGCGGGTGCGGACCACCGGGAAAGCCGCGCACGGCGCCTGCCCGGAGCGGGGCCGGAACGCAGTGCATTCGATGGCCCGCGTGGTGGAGTTGCTCGAGGACGACTACGCGGCGGAACTGGGACGACGACCGGCGCACCCCCTGCTGGGTCGGCCGACGATCAACGTCGGGATGATCCGCGGCGGGACGCAGCCGAACATCGTCCCCGACCAGTGCACCATCGAGGTCGACCGGCGCACCGTCCCGGGGGAAACCGAGGACGGGGCACGGCGGGAGATCGCAGCGTTCCTGCGAGGGCATGGGGTGAAGGCGGCACTGCTCGACATGAAAGGCGTTTCGGCACCCCCGCTCGAGACGGACCCGAACCTGCCATGGGTCCGGGAGTTCCTCTCGGCGACGGGACGCCGGCGGGTGGGAGGGGTGACCTATTTCTGCGATGCCGCGATCATCGCCACCGGGGGGACGCCGTGCCTGGTATTCGGCCCCGGCGATATCGCCCAGGCGCACACCGCGGACGAGTGGATCTCGGTGGCCTCGCTGGAACGGGGCACCGCGCTGTTGCGGCGGTTTCTGGAGAGGCTTCC
>JBBQML010000145.1:0-8561 GCA_038328885.1 Verrucomicrobiota bacterium
GAAGCAGCGCGATCTCACGATCGCGGCTACGGGACAAGGGGGCTTTTCGAACAGCTACTCCAATCCACAGGCCACCCGGGCCCGCTTGAGCACCGGGGCGGCCACGGCGCGGGCGCGCTCCGCTCCGTCGCGCAGCACCGCCTGCACGTGGTCCAGGTTGGACTCCAGTTCGCGCCGGCGCGCCCGGGGTGCGGCGAAGCAGGTCCAGTAGTGCTCGAACAGCGCCTTCTTGAGGTCGCCGTAGCCAAACCCGCCCGCCCGCAACTTCGCCTCGATCTCGTCGGCCACTCCGGCTGGGGCCACCAACCGCAGCAGCTTGATCGCGTGGTTCTGGTCGGCGTCCGGCTTGGGCTCCTCGGGGGTGCGGCTGTCCATGACGATGGACATGACCTTCTTCCGCAGGGTCTTCTCCTCCCCGAAGATCTCGATGGTGTTGCCGTAGCTCTTGCTCATCTTCTGTCCGTCGGTGCCGGGCACGACCGCGACCGCGTCGCGGATCCTCGGTTCGGGGAGGATGAACGTCTGGCCGTAGGTCTCGTTGAACTTGATCGCGATGTCGCGGGTGACCTCGACGTGCTGCTTCTGATCGCGGCCGACGGGCACCACGTGCGAGTCGTAGATGAGGATGTCGGCTGCCATGAGCACGGGGTAGGCGAAGAGGCCGTGGTTCACCGGGACCCCGTGGCTGGTCTTGTCCTTGTAGCCATGACAGCGCTCCAGAAGGCCCATCGGCGTCACGGTGCTCAGCAGCCAGGACAACTCGCAGTGCTCGGGTACGTCGGACTGGCGGAACAGCACCGTGCGCTGCGGATCGAGTCCGGAGGCGAGGAAGTCGAGGGCGACGTCGAGGGAGTTGCGGCGACGCTGGGCGGGGTCGAACAGCGAGGTCATCGAGTGGTAGTCCGCGATGAAGATGTAGGCGTCGCCCTGTTCCTGAAGTTCGATCGCGGGCTGCATCATGCCGAAATAGTTCCCCAGGTGCAGGGAGCCGGAGGGCTGGATGCCGGACAAGATTCGCATGGAGCCACGCTAACAGGCGTGGGGCCCGGGGTCACGCGGGGGCTGCGCGGCGCCCCTGGCGCGGGGAGGGAGGCAATCCCGGGGCGGGGACCTCACCGCCATCGCGAGCGGGCGGCGTTGGTGGAGGGCGGGGTGTGGAGGGGGGGACGCACGGTGATGCGGGACAGGCGATCCTGGGGGTTGCCAGCAAGCCAGCCGGCGTACTCGGTGATCAGGAGGTCCCCCTCCGGGCTCAGCGTCATGGACGTGGGGCCGCCGCCGAGGCTGCTGGCGATGGGGATCGTGTTGGTGACCACGTTCCGGGAGGGGTCGACCTGGGCGAAGCGAATCGTCCGGCGGGAGAAATCGGCATACACGAGCCCGTGCGAGTACCGGGCTGGCCAGCCCGCCGGGGGCTTGCCGCCGAGGTAGGGACCCACGACCACGGAGGAAGCGGATTCGTGGGGATATCCGAACCATGGCCCGACGGCGCCGGGCAGGGGGCAGGGGGTGTCGGCAAGGGTGTCGCGGTTGCGGCCGTCGCAGCGGGGCCAGCCGTAGTTCGCCCCCGCCTGCAGAAGGTCGATCTCCTCCCAGTCCTGGGCGCGGTCGAAGCCGACGTCCCCGACGAAGACCCTCCCGGTTGCGGGGTCGAGGGACAGGCTGAATGGGTTGCGGAGTCCGAATGCGTGGATTTCGGGTCGGGCCTCGTTCTGGCGGAGGAATGGGTTGTCCTTGGGGATGCTGCCATCGGTCTGGAGGCGGAGGATTTTCCCTCGGAGATCGCCCAGGTTTTGCGCGGTGCTGAGCGGGTCGTCGAAGAACCGGACGGTCTCCTCGGGGCGATTGTTGTCCCCGGTGCCGATGTACAGGCAGCCGTCGCCCGGATGGAGCAGGAACCCACCGCCCTGCATCAGGCCGTGAGTGGCGCTGGGGACTTCGAGGAGGATCCGTTCGGATCCCGGGGTGAGGCGCCATGAGCCCGCCGTGGCCGCGGCGTGGAAGCGCGAGACCCGATTCGAGTTGCCGACCGCCAGCATGGGCGCCCGGTGGAGGTAGAGGTACCCGTTGGTGGCGAAGCCGGGGTCGAGGACGAAACCGTAGAGCCCGCGGTGGCCGGTGGTGTTCACATCCACGCGGCCCAGGATGCTGTGCGTGCGCTGGGCGGGGGACCACGACCACAGTTCCCCGCGCCGTCCACCGATCCAGACGCTGCCCTCGGGACCCGTCTGGACGGCGATGGGCTCGGGTAAGCCGCCGAGCGCGAGGACCTCGTAATGGAGACCCGTCGCCGGGATCGCCTCGCGGGAGGACAGACGGAGGAGGTTCACGCGGCGGATTTCCGACATCTCCTCCTCCACGAATGCCACTGCCTTGGCGGTGTCTCCCTGGAACGCGGGGTCCTCAGCCGGCCAGTCGAGGGCCAGGTAACCCCGGTAGCTCATCGCGTCGAGCGCCGTGAGGAGTCGTCGAAAGTCGAACTGTCCCTCGCCGAAGGGGACCGGGCGGGCCTGCGGGGTCAGGTCGCTGAGGTCGCAGACCTGGATTCCGCCCACCCGGGTCCGCAGTTCGTCGAGGGCCTGGAATGGCTCCACGCCGGCCCGCACGAGGTTGAGGAGGTTGAGGACCACCTGAAAGCGAGGGTCGCGACCACGCAGGGTGCGCATGATCGCTTTGGGATCGGTCCAGCCGTCACGTCCGGCCCCGGCCCGCGGCCCGGTCACGAGCGCCACGGAGATGTTGAACTCCCGGATCATGCGCTCCAGGAAGTCGAACTGCTCGCTGGGCGGATCTCCGACGAGCACCTGGATGCCGATCTGGTGTGCCCATTCGAACAGGCGCCGGTTGGCGCTTTGGTTGGCGCTGAAGCGGACCTTGGCGGCGACCAGCTTGGCGCTGGAAGAGGAGATCTTGCGGCGCAGGGATGCGGTTTGTTCCTCGGTCATGGCGTCGCTTACCACGGCGTCGCCCTCCTGGGGGCTGAGGGTCTGCCCGAACTGGATCTCAATGACCTGGGCGCCCGCCCGGCGGATCTGGTCGATGGCCTCGTGGAGGCTGAGTTGGCCGTAGCCCCGGGTCGTGGCTCCGAGGGCGACGCCGCCGATGAGCGCGCTGTCCGGCAGGTGGACGTCCGCACAGGCGCGTTCCGCCGCGCATGGCAGGAAAAGCATCGACAGGATCAGGGCACGAGCTAGGCCGGTCAGTTTGTCCATTCTTAGCCGCGATGAGCGGACTTAAAACTGCTCCCCCTTGGCGGGGCGCGCAACCTTCCCTGATCGAGAGGTTGTTCGGGCAGGGTGGGTGGTGGGGGAATCCCCTCCCCAGGAGGATTCGCCGCCGATAGCCTGTCCCCATGCTGCAGGCGGCCCATTGGGAGGAGCGGTACCGGTCGGGCGAGATGCCCTGGGAGAAGGGACATGGGTCGCCGGGGTTGGAGGATTTTCTGCGGGATCACCCGGACCTCGCGCGTGGCCGCGTGCTGGTCCCGGGTTGCGGGACGGGCCACGATGCCAGGACGTGGGTCCGGCACGGTTTTCAGGCGACCGGGATGGACCTCGCTCCGTCCGCTGTCCGCCTGGCGACCGAGGCGACCCGCGCCGCGGGGTTGACCGCGGAATTTCGCCTGGGGGACTTCCTGCGGGAACCCGCCGGGGAGCGATTCGACTGGGTCTTCGAACATACCCTCTTCTGCGCGATCGATCCGACCGAGCGGGATTGCTATGCCGAGGCGGTCTGCCGCTGGCTGCGGCCGGGTGGCCAGTTCCTCGCGGTGCACTACATGATCCGGGACACCGACGGCCCTCCGTTTGGCTGCACCCAGCACGAATTGATGAAGCGCTTCGCCGGCACGTTCGAGTTGGTGAGTGGCTGGGTGCCCAGGTCGTATCCGAACCGTTCCGGGCTCGAACTGATGCTCTGGTGGCGGCGCCGGGCGGACTGAGCCTTCGATCCCAGCTTCAGTCCGCGGGGGGGGCGGGCAGATCCGCCAGGAGGAGTTCCCGGGCGGCGCGCCGCAGGCTGTCCCTTTCGCCGGGGCCCAGCCCGCGGGGATCGAAACGTAGCTGTTCGTGGAGTTGGTGAGCGCGTGCTGCCAGTTCCAAAGCCGGTGGGGGCCAGCCGTCCAGCGCCAGGCGGGAGCGCCAGGGCCCGGCGCCCTCGCCCAACCGCCGAGTCCAGCCTCCGGCGGCCAGGACCGGTTCCACGGCAAACCATTCCGAGTCCAACCCAGGCCAGGATGGGGGCGAGGCTGGGCCGGCACCCGGACCGGACACCGGCTCGGGGGTCTCCCGCAGGCGCCGCAGGCGCCACAGCAGACCGGCCAGCAGGGGGGCGGTCAGCCAGTACGCCTGACGCAACACACGCTTTTCGCCGAGCCACCACCAGCGACTCAGGGCGTACGACACGTCATCCCACAGCCGCCCCAACCGCTGGGCGAGGCCCGTTGGCGCGGCTTCGGCCGCGAGCGAATCGGCAGGGGTGGGGTCGAAGTCCTGCCATCGGTCGTCCTGCCAGACCCGAACCCACGCGTGGGCCTGGCGTTCCCGCACCGTGTAGGTGTCCCCCTGCCGCTCCCCCCCGGAAAGCAGGTAGCCGGTCACGTAGCGTGCGGCCGTCCCGGCTTCCCGGAGCAGCAGGACCGCGGCGGTGGCGAAATACTCGCAATGCCCGGCCCGGCTCCCCAGCAGGAAACGTCCCAGGGGCGTGAGGGCACGGAGGTCGGAACTCGGGGCATCCACCAGTTCCGTCGTGTACCGGAATGACGCCGAGAAGAAACGATCCAACCGTGCCAGGGCCTCCGCCGGCGGAGCGCCCCGGATGCCGAGTTGGTCCACGATGGTGCGAATTGCCAGAGCCTCGGCGGGAGGGACCCCGAGGCGGTCCTCGTCCCGCGGAGCCGCCTCCCACCCGGCGTCGGGCCCATGATCCGCCCGGTAGCCGAGCATCCCGCTCTTCGTCTCGACGCGCACCGACCCCAGGGCGGTCTTTTCCAGGCGGTCGACGGCCAGTTCGGCGAGCAGCCGGGTGTCGGCCGGCAAGGGGACGGAATGCCCTGTGCGGTCGGGCATCCACTCGATGTAGACGGCCGCCTCGCGGCCGGGCCGGGGGTCGAGGCGCCAGTCATCCCCCGTGTTCTCGCTTTCAACTTTCTCCGCCTCTCCCCGCGGGGCGTACCACGTGCCCTCGCGCCAGGTGGTGAAGGTGGCCACCCGCAGGCGGCGCGGCGGCGCGCCCTCGCCGAGGCTGCGCACGTGCAGGACGACCCGGCTGGAACCGCCCACCCTGCCGGTATGCCCGATGGCGGTCCGGGAAGCCCGCGCCGAGGGGTCATCGCCGCGCATCCGGTTGACCCAGCTGATGACCCGGCCTTCGGCCCATTGCTGCGCTTCGCCAATGCCCACGGCGGCAAACCAGCCGCCTCCGGCCGCCACGCCGAGCAGGGTGGCTGCCGCCCGGGCCCGGATGCCGTGGACCCGTGTGAACCACAGGGCGGCCGCCGTGACGGTCACGGCCGCCGGGTAGAAAGCGGGGCGACCGTTCGCTGCGATGCTGGACGACAACAGGCAGAGGGCGACGAAGGTCGGGCTGAGGTCGAAGCTCGCAGCCGGGCTCACTTGGTGTCGCCAGGCCGGGAAGGGCAGCAGGCCGCTCACCGGGAGCCGGCGGCGGGTGGACCACATCTGGGCCATGAACGCGGGAAACACGACGACCGGCAGCCAGGGGGCGAAGCTGCGCAGCACGCTACCCATCGGTTCGCGGCTGTAGACGAGCAGGAGCCCGCCTAGCAGCAGGACCCAGCACACCTCGAAGGTGCGATGGAACTCCTGATCCCGGAATTCGAACCGACGCCGCACCAGGGCGGGGCTCAGGGTGAGGACGATCAGCGGGAAGGCGATCTGCAGGGCGTTCGCCGCCCAGCCCCACAGCGCGAGCGCGAGGCCCACGATCCAGGGAGGGATCCGCATCGGCTGGGTTGGGTGGCGCGCCGCGGTCGAGCCCGCTCAGACATCGCAGAGGGTGACGCCCTGCTTCAACGAGGCGAGCGCATCGGGGCGCTTGGGGATGAACTCCTGGGCCACGAACCCCTTGAAGCCCGTGTCCACAATGGCCCGCATGACCGCCGGGTAATGGATCTCCTGGGTCTCGTCGATCTCGTTCCGGCCCGGAACGCCGCCGGTGTGGTAGTGGGCGATGCAGGACGCGCTCTCGCGCAGGGTTCGGATCAGGTCCCCCTCCATGATCTGCATGTGATAGACGTCGTAGAGCAGCTTGAACCGTTCCGAAGCGGTCCGCCGGCAGAGTTCCACTCCCCATTTGGTGTGGTCACACATGTAGCCGGCGTGGTCCACCTTCGAGTTGAGAAGTTCCATGACCAGCACCAGGCGGTGCTGGTCGGCGATCGGCAGCAGGCGCTTCAGGCCGGTGGCGCAATGCTCCAGACCTTCTTCGTCGGACATCCCGTCGCGGTTGCCCGAGAAGCAGATGACGTTCGTGCACCCCAGCGCCGCCACCCGCGGGGCCGCGGTCTCGAACCATTGGACCATCCCGTCGTGGTTGGCCACGCGGTTGAGCCCCTTGGTGATCCCCCCGGGCATCCCGCTCACCATCGCGCACGTCAGATCATGCGCCCTGGCGACCGGGATCTCGTCCACGCCAAGCAGGTCGATCGCGGTGATGCCCATTTCGCGGGCGGCGCGGCAAAGATCCGGCAGGGGGATCTTGCCGTAGCACCAACGGCAGACCGAGTGGTGGATGCGGCCCTTCAAACCGCTCACCCCCTCGGCGGCCATCAGGCCCCGGGTGAGATCCCCGGTCACCACCGCCAGGGTGGCCCCCGCGGCGGTCTGGCGCAGGGCGTTTCGACGCGAAATCGATGGGGCGAGGTTGCTGGACATGGTGCCTTTCGGTGCGTCCAGTAAAGGTGCGGCCCGGGGGGGCGTCAAATGCCAAGCCGGGAAGAGCCAGCCGGGAAGAGCCAGGCCGGGAGGCCGGGGGTGGAGCCTGACCGTGAACAACATTGTGAATGACGGTAAACAGTCGATTCTCCTGCAGCGTTGCCTCCGGCGAACCGGACCCCATGCTCCTTGCCCCCTGCTGCCGTGATCGACTCCGTTGACCCTGCCCAAGGCCATGACCTCCCGGTTCCCCCGGGAGCCGCCGCCGCTGCCGACCTCCGCGCCCCCCGCCGGCCGCGCACCCGCAAGGATGGTCCGGCCGGGCCCCCCCCCGCCCCGGCGCGGTTGGACCGCCTGCCGCCGCACGCCTCCGACGCCGAGCGCGGGGTGCTGGGCTGCATCCTGATCTCCCCGAACGAGTGTGTGGGGGACTGCCTCCGCCTGCTGCGACCCGGCGGCGAGGCGTTCTACGACCTCCGACACCAGTCCCTCTACAGCACCCTGGTGGCGATGTACGACGGTCAGTTGCCGATCGACCTGATCACCGTTCAGCAGCGGTTGCGCGACGCGGGCCAACTGGAAGCTATCGGCGGGCTCACCTACCTGAACCAGCTCGCCGACTCCGTGCCTTCGGCGGCGAACCTCGCCTACTACATCGAGATCGTCCTGGAGAAACATCTCCTGCGGCGGATGCTTCAGACCTGCACCAACGTCATCGGCCGCGTCTACGAGTGTGAGAGCGAGGTCGCCTCCCTGCTCGACGAAGTCGAGCGCGACATCCTGCGCATCAACGAGGAACGGGAACGGCCCGAGACGCGGGCGATCAAGGATCTGGTCAATTCGGCGATCAACACCATCGAGGACCTGCATGCCCGTCAGGGCATGCTCACCGGGCTGGGGACGGGTTTTCCGGATCTGGACCGGATGACGACGGGGTTTCACGCGGGGGAGATGATCGTCATCGCCGCGCGTCCTTCGATGGGCAAGACCTCGCTCGCGATGAACATCGCCGAGCACGTCGCCATCGACCTCAAGCAGCCGGTGGCGGTTTTCAGCCTGGAAATGACCGCCGAATCCCTGGTCCTGCGCATGATGTGCTCCCGGGCGGAGGTCAACCTCCGGGATGTGCGCGAGGGGTTCCTGGCCGAGCGCGACTTTCCCCGGCTGACCCACGCCGCGGGCGAGATCGCGGGATCGCCGCTCTTCATCGACGACACCGCCGGCCTTTCGATCCTCCAGTTGCGCGCGCGGTCACGCCGGATGTGGCAGCAGCACCAGATCAAGCTGGTGGTGGTCGACTACCTGCAACTGGTCCACTCCGACACCCGGCGGGCGAAGGACAACCGCCAGCAGGAAATCGCGGAGATCTCCTCGGGGATCAAGGCCCTGGCCAAGGAATTGGAAGTCCCGATCATCGTCCTCGCCCAGCTCAACCGCGAGATCGAGAAGGACAAGTCCCGCAAACCGAAGCTGTCCGACCTTCGCGAATCCGGGTCCATCGAGCAGGACGCCGACCTGGTCGGGCTGCTCTACAAGCCGTCCTCGGGGGACGACGAGGAGAGCGTCCCGCGGGACGAGCCGAGCGGGGTGCAGATCAGCCTCCTTGTGGCCAAGCAGCGCAATGGTCCCACCGGTGATGTTCCGCTGACGTTTCTTAAAAGGTTTACT
>JBBQML010000146.1:0-8553 GCA_038328885.1 Verrucomicrobiota bacterium
GGCTGACCGCGCTCGGGTTCGTCGGTTCGAACTCGAATACCTCGTACGACGCGCTGGCTCCATGATGGCGCATCGGGATATCCAGGATCTGGCGTAGGTGCGAAAAACAGCCGTCGGCACCGACCAGGTAGCGGCTGCGGACCTCGGTCACACTCTCCACCATCGCTTCCTCGTGGGCGACCGGGTATCCGCCGGCGGTGACGCCCAGCTTCTCCACGGTGGCGAACACCGCGGCGTTCTCCTGTCGGACGGTGTCCAGCCGGTGCCCCCAACGGATGCGCACGCCCCGTTCGCGCAAAGCCTCCTCCAGTATCTCCTCGAGTCGATCCTGCGGTAGTACCGTCAGGCCCGGGAACGGCAGCTCGAGGGCATCAAAGCGAACCTCGGCTCGGCGCTCCCGTCCTTCGTAAAACGCCTGGGTGTCGATTCGGATCCCCGCCGCCAGAACCGCCTTGTCCAGGCCAAGCTCAGCGAGAGGGGCAAGCGTGGCCCCGTGCAGACCGCAGGCGTAGCTCTGGGCCGAGGAGCGCCACGCGGCGTCGAGGATCTCCACCTCCAGACCCGCTCGCGCGAGTTCGAGTGCCGTGAGCAGCCCGCACGGGCCGGCACCAACCACCAGCACATCGACTTTGTTGGAAAGGGATGCCATGCGCCAAGCCTCGCGCCGGGTCCTCGATCCACGCAATCATTCGGTGGCAAAACTGCCTCGATAAGGCGCAGCGTGTGCTGGCGGCACGCCGGCAGCGACCGGGGACGGCCCGCCGCCGCCCCGAAACCCCCGCGACACCTCCGCCGCTTGGCGTTGGGAAGGCCGCGCTCAGGTCCAACGCAGACCCAACTGGGGCAGCAGCGCCTCCAGGTGTTCCCTGCTGGCCGGAAGGCAGGGGAGCAGCCGTCCGGCGTTGGCGCGAACCCAGGGCGAGGCCTCCGGTCCGCCCTCGATTCCACCGCTCAGGCCCAGCAGTCGACGCCATTCCCCCTGCCAGGTGGTCGCGCACTCGCCCAGGGCGCTGGCCGGGGCGTTCTCGCGCAGAACGCTCCGGACGGTGCGGACCCAATCCTCGGCCTCGCGAAAAGCCAGGTTCATGCTCTGGGCGCCCGCCGGGAGGGTCTGGTGTGCGGCGTCACCCAGCAGCCAGCAGGCCCCTCGCCCGAACTGGTTTGCCACCCGCCGCGGGAAATCGAGGCGCATCGCCCAGTCCACGTTGTGCACGCCGGCGCTGAACCAGGGTGCCACCTGCTGGATCCTTTCCACCAGCCGACGGCGACCGCCACCGCCCACCGGAGCTTCCAGCGGTGGTGTGGACTCATGGGCCTCGCCGGCGTTCTCCGAGTCTTCCGACTCGGTCGTCTCGAGCGTCCAACGGCACGTCCCACCCGGTAGAGGCCAGAGCGTGCTGCTGGTGCGCGAATCAAGCGCCACCCGGATCTCCCGGCCCGCGTCCGTCAGCGGCTCGAACTCGTAGATCGCGAACGGCGCAGGATCGCCCATGGTTTCACTGCCGGTGCCCATGAGGTGCGCCAGTTTCGAGCGCGGACCGTCCGCGCCCACGACGAACCGGGTCGGTACCTGGCTGCGGCGATCCACAACCTCCTCCCAGCGATGCTCCGCGTCGCCGGTGGCGGCGTGTTGAAGTCGCTCGATGATCGCCACCCCGCCCTCGGCCTCCCAGGCAAACCCCTCCAGCCGACGCCCCCACCCCACCCGCCGCCCGTGCTGGTCCCTCAACGCGTCCTCCAGCAAGCCCTCCAGGTCGTCCTGATATAGCACCAGCACGAAGGGGAACCGGGCCGGCAATAGGCCGAGATTCACCTCCGCGCGGCGTTCGAGACCCTCGTAGAAGGCCAGCGTATCAACCCGCACCCCCATCTCCAACGCCCGGGGCAGGACGCCGAATCGGTCCAGCAGTTCGAGGCTGTGCGGATGCAGGGCGCAGGCGTAGCTGCGGGCCGCGATCCGCCATTCCTTGTCGATCACCTCCACGTCGAGACCGGCCCCTGCCGCGAGCAGGGCGGTGACCAACCCGACCGGGCCGGCTCCGACCACGAGCACTTCGCGGCGACGGGCAAGGTTGGGGTCCGCGGGCACCGTCGGGCTCGGGTTGCTCGTCATAGTGTAGTAGGCTCCGGGTACTTCGGTTCGACTCGTCGCACAAACCGAACCGGGATTTGCCTTCGCAGGCAAGCCGTTAGCCGTTGGCTCCCTCGGGTGGTGCCAGGTCGGGTGCGACCCAGCGGGACCTCCGCCCGCAGCCCGTTGGCAGCCCGTTGAAAAAGTCTGGCAGCCGCCCCGAACAACCCAAAGGAACCCCGAAAAGTCAATGAATGCGCCGTGTCCCCACGGCGACTACGAGAAAAGGTGGCTTTTTGAACAGGCTGCTAGCAGCCGACGCACCCAGCACCGCCCCTCGCTCGCGCACTCACGCACGGGCAAACGCACTCACCCGCGCCTAGGATTTTCACTTGAGCACCTTCCGGGACACCGTCATTTTGCGCCGCATCACACCTCCCCGGCGCAGAGCTTCGGATGGATCCACGGCGCCGGTTGCCACGGCGTGAGGTTTGCGGTGCGTCAAGGCGGCCTATGATCTCCCTCTACCAGTTCCCCTGGAGCCCCTATTGCCTGGTCACGCGCCGCCTCCTCGAGTTCGGCCGCGTCCCCTTCCGCTCCGTGGCCGTGTCCCTCGCCGACCGCTCCGTGGTCTGGCGCCTCACGCGGGAGCGCTACTATCAGGTTCCGGTGATCAAGGATGGGCCGCAGGTGGTCTTCGAGACCGGTCCGGACAGCCAGGTGATCGCCAAGTATCTTGACTCGCGGTTCGATCTCGGGCTCTTCCCCCCGGAATGGGAGGGTGTCCAGGACCTGCTCTGGCGCTACTTCGAGAACGACATCGAAGGGATGACTTTCCGCCTCAACGACGCGCACTGGCGCGAGTTCGTGCCCGCCCGGGAGCAATGCGGCTACCTCCGCCACAAGGAACGGAAGTTCGGCCGGGGTTGTCTGGAGGATTGGCATGCCCGCCAACCGGAATTTCTCGCCCAACTCACCGGTCTGCTGCAGCCCGTCGAGCAGATGCTGGCCACCCGGACCTCCCTCCTCGCCGAGCGACCGCTCTTCGTGGATCTCTGCCTCGCGGGCATGCTGGCTAACTTTCTCTATTCCGGGCACTACGCGCTGCCGGCAACTCTGCCGCATCTCGGAGACTGGTATGCGCGGACGGTCCGGGTCCGCCGTTCCCTGCCCGGGGCGACCTCTCGTTCTCTCGCGCGCTCCTCGTGATCCGCGCGTCCGGGGGTTGCCGCTTCAGCCGTCACTCGCCCCCACCCAAGCCGTTCCGCACGAACTGCTTGCCCGGCAATTGGGTCACCAACCTTTTCATCTCCAGGCCCAGCAGCGTCACCGACACCGTGGAGGCCGGCAACCCGGAGCGGCGGATGACGTCGTCGATGCCGACCTCCTCGCGCCCGAGCAAGCCGAGCACCTGCTCCTCCTGCGGAGACAGGGGGAGGGTGGGGAGCACCCCGGTTTCCGCGGGTGTGGCGGGGCGGTTCGAGCGAGGGAAGAGGTACTCGAATTCGCTCAGGATGTCCTCGGGTCCCTCGCACAGCTTGGCGCCCTGCTTGATCAACTCGTGGCAACCCTTGCTCCGGGGGGAATCGATCCGACCAGGCACGGCGAACACCTGCCGGCCGTAGTCGGCGGCGAACTTCGCTGTGATCAACGCGCCACTGGCGAGGTTCGCCTCCACCACTACCGTGCCCAGCGTCATGCCGGCGACAATGCGGTTGCGGATGGGGAAGGTCTGCTTGTCGGCGGGACGGTTGAACGGGAACTGGGTCACGACCGCGCCGCTCTCCGCGATACGTTCAAAGAGTTCGGCATTCTCGGGGGGAAAGACCAGGTTCGGTCCCGTACCCAGCACGCACACGGTCTGGCCCTTCGCCGCCAGCGCCCCCTGGTGAGCGGCGGTGTCGACGCCCCGGGCCCCGCCGCTGATGACGGTCACACCGAGGAGTGCGAGCTGGTAGCCGAGACGACGGGCGGTTTCGACGCCGTAGTGGGTGGTCTGGCGGGACCCGACGAGGGCGATGGAGTTGCGGTCCTGAGCCGGCAGACGGCCCTTAACGTAGAGCACGATGGGTGGGTCGTAGATCTCCCGCAGCAACGCCGGGTAGCCGGCGTCGAGTTGGGTCAGTATGGAACAGCCGAACTGCTCGATGCGGCGCAGTTCCCCGGCGAGATCGGTGGTCCGCTCCCACGCTGCGATGGCCAGTGCGGTCTCCTCGCCGATCCCGGGGATGCGGAGCAACCGATCCCGGCCGGCGGTGAGGATCGCCGGGGCGTCCCCGAAGTGATCCAGGAGATGGCGCAACCGGACGGGTCCGACATGCTCCACGAGGTTCAACGCGATCAACGCTTCCTTGCCGTCCATCGGGGCCCTTAACCACAGGCGGACAGCGCGGGGCAATGCCAAAGGTGCGTTTCGGGGGGTTGCTGTAGCGTGTTGCGGTATCGGAAATACCCCTTGCCAGCGCGGGGGCTTGGGAGGTTTGATCCTCCACCCCGGGGGGCTGGGTAGCTCAGTTGGTAGAGCAGAGGACTGAAAATCCTCGTGTCGGCGGTTCAATTCCGCCCCCAGCCACCACTTCAAACCCTCAGCAAACTCTCGGTTTTATTGGTCGAAGCGGTGGTCAAGCCTCCCGTTGGCCAATGGACAGCATTCTCCCCGATTGCCACTCAAAACCCGGATTCCTGGCACACGCTGGCACACGCCCCCGCCGGCGCACGATCCATGAATCTGGCGGGATCAGGGGAGACCACACCGAACGCTCGCCCGTCAGGGAGGGAGCTCCGAATGCCGTGGCTCAGCCCTCCGGCTGGTACCGTGAATCGTCCGGCAGCGACTCCGGAAGCGGTGTGTTCAGATCCTTCCAAGCCTTCTCCAACGCGCTCGGAGCGTGGCCGTCGTCCTGTTCAGGAACGGACGGTCCCACCGGTGAACCGGACGCCTCCGGGGGCTTACGAACCTCGATAATGGCCCGGCATCGAGGGTAATTGCGGCAGCCCCCAGAACGTGCCGCCGGAGTTCGCTCCGCTTTTGGCCGTTCGCAGTACCATCGTTCCTCCGCACTTGGGGCACGATCGCGTCACTTGCTCACAGGCATCCTCAGCGGTCGCAGCACCAACCGTCACGGCCGGCGCCAAGCCCGACAATCTGGGGGGCGGATTCGTCCCCGAATCGCTGAAGTAGGGGCGCAGGGCGTCTTCCACGTCCGAAACGGCATAGCCGGCGCGAGCACGAAGGCGAACCAACGGGAGCTTGGCCGCCGCGAACACCCCATCGACCAGAGCTTTCCGAAGCAGTGGGAAACGGTCCTTGGCATCCATGATGTTCCAGTACGGCCAATCCCCGTGAAGGGCTGGCCAACTCCTTCGGGTCCGCGTGCGTCTCGCGAACCGCGGGAATAATTCACCATGGACTCGGCAGCTCCATCAATGGCGTAAACTTTCCGTGGGCTGACTTGCTCCTCAGAATCTTCTTTTCCCCTCACCAACCGCTTGAGCGATCCGTGTCCTTTGCAGATGGTTGCAACCACTCCATGAGCCTGACCGACATCAATGTCGAGGCTCCAGGCCATCGAAGGTCGGTCGTGCTGCCTGAATCGGGCCAGGTTGTCCGGGTGCGAACCCGCACGTGGCTGGTCGAATCGGTCGAACCCAATCCCGGTTACGGAACGCTGATCCGGCTCACCTGCCTCGACGACGACGCCCAGAGCCAGCCGCTCGAGGTCATTTGGGAGCTCGAACTGGATTCGGAGATCCTGGATGGCGAGGCGTGGCAGTCGATTGGCCGCCGCGGGTTCGACAACGCCCGGCACTTCAGCGCCTACCTGCATACCCTCCGCTGGAATTGCGTCACCGCGACCGATCCCCGCCTGTTCCAGGCCCCGTTCCGCGCCGGCATCCGCCTCGACGCCTACCAACTCGAACCCGTGGACCACGTTCCCCCGGTTCCTCATCTCCCACAAACTGCTGATCGACGAGACCTACACCGGCCCGCTGCGGGACTGGCTCGACAACCTCCGCCCCGGCTCCCTCCTGATCCTGGATGAGGGCCATCACGCCGCGCCGTTCAGCGGCACGAAGTACGCCATCGATTCCCGGATCACCCGGGCCATCCGGGATCTCGCGCCGCGCTTCGAGCATCGCCTCTTCCTGTCGGCGACTCCAAAAGCTTCAGCGCGCTCCTGGACGAGTATCGGCGGGTGCGCCAGGCGCGAACGGCGGGCGCAACGAAGCGCAAGCAGGCGGAGGCGGCGCTCCTGGTGTCCCACCTTCAACAGCGGATCCTATCCTCCGTCGAAGCCTTCGCCCGCACGCTCGCGGTCCATCGGCGCACGATGGAGCGGCTGTGGGCGGCCGACTCGTCAGCCGGCGCGGTGGTGTCCGACGCTCCGCACCTCGACCTCCTCTCCCAAGGGCTCGATCGAGACGACGACCGCTCCCAACCGAAAGCTTCAGCCGGCGCCGGTGGCAGGGCCTGACCAAGGCCGGCGGGGCGCTTGTCATTCTCGACAAGGTCCAGATGCCGCCGGGCTACGTCGGCACCGCGTTCAGTCGTCTGGCCCTCGAGCAGAAGCTCGCGGTCGGCGCGGAGCCTGCCGCGATCCTCCAGGGAACTCTCCCTCGCCGGGTATCAACGTCCCCTCGACACCCGGCTCCTGCCGAAGACGGCGCGGGTGTTCTTTCAGGTCGGCGAGTTCGTCGGCTGATCATTGAGGCACCCGAGGCCCGAGCCGTGGCCGACAACGGAACCATCGACGCCGCGCAACTCATCCGTCTGTCCGGTCTCACCGACCGTCGGCTGCGCGAACTCGCCCGCGAGGGTTGGCTGCCGGTCCCGGACAACGGGCGTTACCCACTGGTTGGCGCCATCCAATGGCTCCTGCGCTTCTACCGCGAGTGGGACGAGAAGCCAACCGTCCAGGACGAGTACGACAACTTCACTGCCTGCGCGGCCGCGACCGGAATTCCCATCACGGCTCTCCGGCGGGCCAAGCGGCACGGATCCCCGGCGCGCCGCTTAGGAGGCTCGCTGTATGGAACCTGCTCCGATTCCCGAAACCATACGCACGATCATCGACCAAGCCGGCGGCCTCGGACTCCGTGGCGCCTTCACCTACATCGGCGCCAGCCAACTCCGGTACCGCTGCGCTCGCGCCGACGGCGAGTACCGCTCCGCGTACCCGTCGCGCCTCACTTCGGAGGCAGGCCCGCCTCGCGTCGATTTCGGCGTCATTCGTCTGCGCGAACTCCCGGTGCCCATGGCCTGCTGTGACACCCCGGACCGTATCTACGACTACTGGATGGCGAACATCGCGACCGCCGTCTGGTACAGCCAAGAAGTCGAAAGCCTCTGCGTGATCCATCTCAACACCCGGCGACGGGCGACCGGGTTCCATCTGGCCGGCATCGGCACCCTCGATACCGTGCTCATGTCGCCTCGTGAAATCTTGCGCACCGCGATTTTGAGGAACGCCTCGGCCATCGTGGTGGCCCATTCCCACCCCTCGGGGGACCCCAAGCCGTCGGAGGCTGATCTGCGGGCGACCCGGGAGCTTATCCAAGCCGGGCGGATCATCCGGATTGAAGTTCTCGACCATGTCGTGGTCCGTCGGTCCGCTCCCGACCACCCGCGCCCGTGGGCCTCGCTCTGGGAACTGGGGACATTCTACTGAGTCCCCTCCGTGGATTCCTCGGATAACCCTTGGACACTATCACGGCGCCACCGTAGCGAAACTCACGCTCGGAGCATCAACCAAGCAACGACGAAACGAGGACACCATGAAGAAGACGACCGAAACCACCAAGGCCGCTGGGACAAGGAACTGTTGCTCCCACCCGGCACGCATGGGTACTGTTTCGTTTTGAACGGCGAACGGCTCACCGATCCGAACTCGCAGGAGGCGGCGGCACTTATGGCAGCCAGAATACCATGCTGCGCGTGCAACCGGCGGCAACCGGCGGGTTGAGCAAGCGTGATCGACCCATCCTACGAACAACCACCGACGACATCCACTCCCATGCACACAACCACGAGTCCCGCAGTGGATAAGCCTGCTGAGGTCAAGCCCTCCCAGCCTGTTCGTCCCTGGCTACGCACGGGCCTGAAGGTGTTGGTCGCGGCCGTGTTGGCCGGTCTGCTTCTTTACAAACTTAAGTTTTCGTCTGTCCCGGTCGCCTCCCAAACGATTGCCACTGCACCTGTCGTAGCCGAGGTCATGGGCACGGGCACGCTGGAGGCGCGCATCAAAACCACCCTTAGTCCCCGCATTCAGGAGCGGCTCGCCGAGGTGCTGGTGGACCAGGGCGATCATGTAAAAGCCGGGCAATTGGTGGCGCGGCTCGACGACGGCGAACTCAAGCGGCAGGTGGAGGTCGCCGAGGCGGCGCTCGCGAGCGCGAAGGCGACCGCCGAGCGCGTGCGCGTGGATGAAACTCGGGCGCAGGCGGTGCAACGACAAGCGCAGCAGGATCACAAACGCGTCACG
>JBBQML010000147.1:0-8505 GCA_038328885.1 Verrucomicrobiota bacterium
CCGGGACCCCGACATCTCCAACGTCCTCGTGGTCCGTCTGTGAGACGCCTTCCATGAAACCCCCGCTGCTCTGCCTGCTCGTCCTCGTCTCGCTCGTCGGGTCCTGCTTCAGCGGAGGAGCCGCCGAAAAAGTCCTGGCCCGGGCGAAGGACTTCGAGATCACCCAGACCGATCTGGACGCCGCCTTCGTGAGTCTTCGTTCCACGTTGGCCGCGCAGCGCAAGGACGTGCCGGAGCAACAGCGCGCCGCCATCGAGCGCCAGCTCGTCGACAAGCTGGTGCTCACCCAGATCCTGCTGCGCAAGGCGAACGACGAGGACCGCCGCAGCGCCAAGGAGAAGGTGGACCGGATCCTCGCGGCCGAGAAACTCAAGGCCAAGTCGCCCGCCCGTTTCGAAGCGCAGTTGCGTGCCGCGGGGATGGCCCCGGACGAGTTCGAGAAGCAGATCCTCGAGCGTGCGATTTGCGAGCTCGTGCTCGACCGGGACCTGCGCCCCAAACTCGGCGTGACGCCGGAGAAGATCCGTGCCTTCTACGACCAGAACCCAGGCCGCTTCCAGATCCCCGAACGCGTGCGCCTCCGCCAGGTGGTCTTCAGCCTCCGCAACCTGGCCGGCGCCGAGCTCGGGGACGCCGAGCGCACCGAGAAGGGGGCTCTGGCGAAGCAAATTCTGGACCGGGCGCAGAAGGGTGAGGGCCTCGAGCAACTGGCCCGTCTATACTCCGATGATCCGCCCGGCCGCGATCGGGGCGGTGAGTACCTCTTCCCCGTGGGACGGATGCTTCCGGAGTTCGAAAGAGCCATTCTCGCGCTCAAGACCAACCAGATCAGCGGGATCATCACCACCCCGGGCGCCTTCCACATCGTCCAGGTCCTCGAACGGATGACCACCGAGACCACTCCCTTCGACGAAGTCTCCGGAAAGATCCAGGAAGCCCTCGAGATGGAGGCAACCCAGGCCCTGCTGCCCGAGATTCAGAAGGAGCTCTTCCAAGCCGCCCGAGTAGAGTTTCCGGATAGGAAATGACCCCAATTGGCGGCCGGAAGGGAAGCGGGTACTCTCCCGGCGTCATGGCTCCGCATCGTTTCGCCCCGCAGGCCCCGTCGTTGGGGCTCGGTCTCGCTGCTCTTCTCCTCTGCCTGCCCGTCGCCGCCGCGCCGCTTTCCCCCGCCCTCGAGTCGCCTCGGGCGTTCGCGCCAACCGAATCCCCTCCCACGGCCACTCGGGCGGTTGAGTCCGCTCCACCCGCGCCACGCCTCGCCGGCCCGGCGCTCTACCAGATCGGTGAACCCACGGACGAGGAGCAGCTGTACGTGGAGTTCATGAACCGCGCGCGGGCAAACCCACCCGCCGCGGGCGTTCGCTACGCCGACACCACGGACCCGTCCGTGGTCAACGCCTACGAGTTCTTCAGTGTGGACCTCGTCCTGATGCGCTCGCACTTCGACGCCATCTTGGCCTCCCCACCGCTTTCCATCAACGCACAGCTCACCGAGGCCTCCCGGGTGCATTCCCAGGACATGCTGGAGAACACCTTCCAGGGACATGACGGATCGGATGGCAGCACCGCCGGGCAGCGGATCGCGCGCGCCGGCTACACTTGGGCAAGTTTCGGGGAGAACGTGTTCTCCTACGCCGAGAGTCCGTGGCACGGCCACGTCGGCTTCGATGTGGACTGGGGCAACGGCACCGGCGGGATGCAGACCCCCCCAGGACATCGCAACACGCTCCACAACAGTGTGTTTCGCGAGGTCGGGGTGGGTATTGTCCTGGGCAGCAAAGGTCAGGTGGGCCCGCAGCTCGTCACCCAGGAGTTCGCCTCGCGGCAAGGGCTGACGCCCTTCCTCACCGGGGTGGTGTTTTACGATTTCAACGGCAACGCCTTCTACGACCTCGGCGAAGGCATCGGCGGGGTCCGAGTCCACGCCAGCGCCACGTCCACGGAGGCCGTCACTGCCCGTTCCGGCGGGTACTCCCTGCCGGTCGCCGGCAACGGCACCTACACGGTGACCTTCGAAGTCCCGGGCCTCGCCAGCGTGGCCAGAACGGTGACGGTGACCAACTCAGTGAACGTGAAAGTGGACCACCTGCCGCCGTACACCGCGCCAGTGCTTGGCGGAGGCAGCGTGGCCTACACCGGCCGGGACAATGCCTACATGCATTCCCCGGTCGGCGCTGCCACCGCGTACCAGTGGCGGTCCCTCCGCCGCACGCCCTGGACCACCCCCGAGGGGGCCGAGAGCGGCCTGGGACGGTTCACCGCCAGCACCTCCGCCGGGTACAACGTGATCGCCACCGACGTACGTCAAAAGGGCAGCTCCTCCTTCCGGCTCGCCCATCCGCAACCTATACAAGCGCAGCATCTTACACTGAGCCAACCCATCCAGTTGGGCGTCGGGAGCGAGTTGTCGTTCCAAAGTCGGCTGGGTTGGGCCGGTCCGGGCCAGACCGCACGGGCGCAGCTCTCCCTCGATGATGGGGCGACCTGGCAGGATCTCTGGACGCGGTCCGGTACGGGGAACGCCGGCGAGACCGGTTTCATCCGGCGCACCGCCTCCCTCAGCGCCCACGCCGGACAGACGGTGATCCTCCGGTTTGCCTTCACGTTCGAGGGCGGCAGCTTCTTCCCGCAGACCGAAACCGGCGTGGGCTGGTACCTCGATGAAATCGTTGTCTCGTCGGCGGAAGAACTCGGGGATGAGGTCGTGACCACCGCCATCGACGGCGGCTTCGCGTTCCGCCCCGTCAACACCGGCCTGTACCTCCTGCAAGCGCGGGCGTCCATTGGTGACCGCATTCTGCCCTGGGGCCCGGCCCTGGCGTTGACCGCCCAGGACGGCGGCCCGGTCATCGCTCCCCGTGTGCGGATCGACGGGCTGACTGCGGAAGCCGGCGACGGGTGGGCCATGACGTTCCATCTGATCGAGGGCAGTGCCACGTCCTTCACCGTGCAGTCCGCGCCCGCACCCACGGGTCCGTGGGGCGAGGTCGGTTCCACCGCCATCGAGAGCACCGGAGCGACCGGCACCTTCCGGGCCCGCTGGACCGCCGGTTCCGAACTCACCCAGTTCTACCGGGTGGTGGCTCACTAGGCCGCCCGGGATCCGGGCAGGCCCCCAACCACGCGCCCACGCCCAAACCGCCGCCTGCGAGGAAGTCCCGCGTGGCCATTCGACGGCGCCCCTCGCGCTGGACCACGCTAAGGCTCAACGCGCCTTCCCCCGCGGCGACCCAGAGACGATCTCCGGCGGCTTCCAACACGGTCCCGGGGGGCATCCCCGGAATCGATTCGGCCACCGGCACTGCCTCCCAGATCTTCAACAACGTCGAGTAACCGTCCGCACCCGGCACCGAAGTGAACGCACCGGGCCAGGGATTGAATGCCCGGATGCGCCGCCAGAGTTGTACCGCCGGCTGATTCCAATCGAGGCGGGCGTCCTCCCGGGAGAGTTTCCGGGCGTAAGACACCCCCTCGGCGGGTTGCGGCTGTGCGGCGAGGCGGCCCGCCAACCACTCCGGCAGCCAACGCACTACGAGGGCAGCGCCCGCTCGGGCCAGCCGATCATGCAGCGTTTGCCCGTTGTCACCATCCTCAATGAGCGTCCGCTCCGTGGCGAGGATGGCCCCGGTGTCGAGGCCCGCGTCCATGAGCATCAGGGTCACGCCGGTCTCCGCATCACCCTCGGCGATCGCCCATTGGATCGGGGCGGCCCCGCGCCACCGGGGGAGGATCGAAGTGTGAACGTTCAGACAGCCCAGGCGCGGGATCTCCAGCAGCGTTGGGGGCAGCAATTGTCCGTAGGCCGCGACGAGGATCACGTCGGGCTCCAGGCGGCGAAGCTCCTCGAGGAAAGCTGGCTCGCGCGCCCTCACCGGCTGCAGGACCGGCAGGCCGCGGGCCAACGCCGCCGCCTTCACCGGGGTCGCCTGCACTTGTAGACCCCGCCCCACCGGTTTATCCGGCTGCGAGACCACCAACGGAATGTCCCACCGTGGGTCGTCCGCCAGCACCTCGAGGATGGTCTGAGCCAGCGTCGGCGTCCCGAAAAAGACCACCCTGGACCGGCGAGCAACGGAATCCATGAAGCCAAGTGGCGCGACGCCGTGGATTACGCCCTGACCAACGAGGATCTCACGCGGCTGCTCCGGTCCCCACCGTCACCGCGGAATAGGTCGTTCCCCCGTCGCTGACCGCGGGTTTCGGGAGACGGGAAAGCGTCTTCAGGATGTCGGTCAGCACGTACAGGGGTTCCTGCGTCGAGTCCACCTGGTGGATCAGGTGCTCCGGGTAGCAATCCAGTACGGCACGGGTCTCCCGACGATAGGTCTCCAGGCGCTGCCGGATGACCTCCACGTTGGCATCGTCGAGGCGGTTCTCCTTCAGCGCCCGCCGCTGGAGCCGGACGACGAGCTTGTCCAGCACCGGACAGAACAGGTTGAAGATCGCCTTGATGTCGATCAGTGCCGACATGATCTCGACCTGGTTCGGGTTCCGCGGGATGCCGTCCAGAACCAACGTATCGGCCTCGGGACTGAACCGGCCATTGGCAACCCATCCCTGGACGGACTGCTGCCAGAGCTCGACGGTCGGCTGGTCGGGCACCAACTGGCCCTTCGCGGCGTACTCCACAAAGACCCGACCCAGCGGGGAGTCCACGCGCAGACTGCGAAACACGTCCCCGGAGGAGAAATGAACGAAGTTGGGGATCTCACCGAGGATCTTGCCTTGGGTCCCCTTGCCCGCGCCCGGGGCGCCGAAGAGGAGGATCGCGCGGTATTTCATGCCGTGCGGCGAACGCCCAATTCAGCTCCCGCCCTTGCCTCGAACAGTGACCTCGCTGATGTCGGCGAATCGGAGCTGGATCTCATGCCCCTTTTGCGTGATCAGTCCAATCTCGTTGCTGCTGATGCGCGAGACGCGGGTGGCGACGACCTCGCCCTTGCTGGAACGAACCGCCATGACCGTCGCCTCGGACTCGCTGCGCGTGACGCGGAAGAACAACGGAAAGGTCCGCTCGAAGAACGCCCGGTTGAACTCCGTGTCGCTCGCCTTGTAGGTCGCGTGCGCCACTACCGGGCCGGAAGCAGCCTTCCCAGCGGTCAGGGAAAGGCCCGAGCCGGCCAAACCTGCCGCCGACAACTCCTGCGCACCCGTGTTGGCTACCTCCTGAGGCGCCTCAAATTGGGACTCGAGTTCGACGTCCGACCGAACCCGGGTGGGCATGCAGAAGAACAGGATCGGACCCAGGATCGGCAAAATCACACTGGAACCTACGACGGCGGCGGCCGGGTAATTCCGGAACACGGAAACCTCATAGGCCGCGTAAAGGTTCGCCAAGAAGAAGATCAGGAGGATGAAGAGCCCCGCCGGCGTCGAGAGCGAAGAAATCAGGCCAGGAGCCCTGGTCGGACGGGCTACTTTTCCCGGGGGATCCTTCACCACGATCTCCGGGCGCTCCTCCTCCGGACCAGGTTCGGCCGCGTCGATGAAGGCCTCAACGACCTCCTTGAGCTCCGGCGTCTTCGCCAACTCACGGAGCGTGTCCTGGGCAAAACGATCCCAGCCCATCCGGCTCGTCAGCCCTCCGCTCGCCCGCCGGATCACCGCCCCATCGTCGTTCGGCGCCACCAGCACCCCGGTGATCACCGCCCCATCCGCCATCTTGAAGTCCGGCGCCGGTAGACGCAGCCCGGCCAGGCAAAGAAACAGCGCGAAGAAATAGCGGCACAACCGGCGCATGGTCCGTGGTGGATAACAGACGCCCGCAGAGTAGAGAAAGTAAAATTCCGCCGCCCTGTCGCCCCTACACTGGTGATTCTCTACTGTTGCTACCTCCCTGGAAGCAATGTTAGACATCTTATGTCCAACTCGATCAGCAACATCGCCTCCCCACGGCCATCCCCAGCCATCTGCCGGGGGTGTCACGAGGCCTCAAGCCTCCGAGGACGTGGGCTCGGGCGGCGTTCGCTTCAGCCAGACAAGGAGAATGGCGATATCGCTGGGACTGACCCCGGAGACCCGGCTGGCCTGGCCCAGGGTGCCCGGACGAATCCGGTCCAGTCGCTGGCGCGCCTCCGCCCGGAGATTCGGCACGGCTTGGAAGTCGAAGCCTGGCGGAATCCGTTTCTCTTCCAGGGTACGGAACCGTGCGACGTCGGCCTCCTCCCGGGCGATGTAGCCGGCGTACTTGATGGCGACCTCCACCTGCCATCGAATCCCCTCAGCCAGGTTCAGGTTTGCTCCGGGGAGGGAGTCATAATGGACCTCAGGCCGGCGCAGCAGTTGTGCCAGCGTATGGCTGCCGTCGCGCGCCTGATGGAGCCGGGCGATTTCGGTGGCGATAGCGGCTTGGCGCGCCCCAAAAGCCTTGGCCAGGTGGCGAGGAAGCAACCCCAACTCGAATCCCAGCGGGCTCAGTCGAAGGTCCGCATTGTCCTGGCGCAGCAGCAGTCGGTGTTCGGCCCGGCTGGTGAACATCCGGTACGGCTCGACGGTCCCCTTGGTCACCAAATCGTCGATCAACACCCCGATGTACGCCTGGTCACGGCGCAGCACGACGGCTTCACGGTTCAGCACCCGGCGCGCCGCGTTGAGGCCTGCCATCAACCCCTGTGCGGCCGCCTCCTCGTAGCCTGAAGTGCCGTTGATCTGCCCCGCCAGAAACAAGTTGTGACACACCTTCGTCTCCAGGGACGGGAACAACTGCGTGGGTTGGACGTAGTCGTACTCCACCGCGTAGGCGGGCCGCAGGATCTCGGCCGACTCGCAGCCCACGATCGTGTGGACCAACTCGATTTGGACAGCGTAGGGGAGGCTGGTGGAGAACCCGTTGACGTAAATCTCGTCGGTGGCGATCCCTTCAGGCTCGAGGAAAACCTGGTGCCGCTCCTTTTCCGCAAAGCGGACGATCTTGTCCTCGATGGAGGGGCAGTACCTTGGCCCGATGCCTTCGATCACCCCCGAGTACATGGGGGATAGATGCAGGTTGTCGTGGATGACTTGGGCGGTCTTCTCAGTGGTGTGGGTGAGATAACAGGGCAACTGACCGCCGATCTGGGCCAGAACCGAACCGGGCAAGTAGCCCCCGGACGCCGTGCCTCCCGGCGGCGGATCGCTCCTGGCACCTTCGCCGTGGCAGAAACCAGGGAACCGCTGGAGGGGAAAGAAGCGATCCTGGACGCAAGGCGCGAGCCCAGGCAACCATCGGGCTGCCTCCACAGGCCCATGTTCCACGTGGAACATTTCCTCGTGCCAGAAGCTGAAGCGGGGAGGCGGGGTGTCCCCCGGCTGCCGCTCCGTTCGAGAGAAGTCGATGCTCCGCTGGAGCAACCGCGGCGGTGTCCCAGTCTTGAGTCGGCCCAGTTCGAGCCCGAGCTCCCGTAGGGAGTCGCTCAGCGACATCGCGGCGGCTTCCCCCGCACGCCCGCCAGCCTGCTGGTTCGATCCGATGTGCATCAATCCACGCAGGAACGTCCCGGTGGTGACGACCACGCACGTGCCGTGGTATTCGACGTCGAGTGTGGTGCCCACCCCATAGACTTGGGCACCGGTGTGGAGCAGACGGCTGGTCTGGGCCTGCCGGACCTCCAGGTTGGGCTCCCGTTCGCAGACCCACTTCATGCGGAACTGGTACGCCTTCTTGTCGCACTGGGCCCGGGGCGCCCACACGCTGGGACCCTTCTTGGTGTTCAGCATCCGGAACTGAACCCCGGTGAAGTCGGTGGCACGCCCCATCTCGCCGCCCAAGGCGTCGATTTCCCTCACCAAGTGCCCCTTGGCCAACCCGCCGATGGCGGGATTGCAGGACATCTGACCGATGGTGTCACAGTTGATGGTCAGGAGCAGGGTCTGACACCCCAGCCGTGCCGAGGACAGGGCGGCTTCCACGCCAGCGTGTCCGGCGCCGACCACGATCACGTCGTAGCGTTTGGGATGGACGAACATGAGCGCACTGTTCCACGTGGAACAATCCTCCCAGCGGTCGGGGCAACCCTAGTCATCGTCGTCCGCGCCAACGACCGTGATCGCCCATTCCGGGTAGGCTTCCGCGGTGCCGCGCATGGCGCGCCAGAGGATTCGGTTGAGGGCGTCTTCCGGGGCGCGATCCACCTGCCGGAAGTTCATCCGCGCCGAGGCATGGGCGTCCCGTCGGAGTTGGGGGTCGCGGATGGCGCGGGGATCAGGATTCATCTGGTCGAGCGGGATGTTGTTCGGCACCGCGACGAACGGCGTGTAGTCCGGGGAGTCGGTGAACGCATCCACCATCGGGGTCGCGGCGGCATCGAACTGGTTCATCGGCGACATGCCAAGGATCTGCTCCATGGTGCGGATCACGCTCACCGTGTTGTACTGGGTGCTCAGCACAACCCGACGCCGTGCGTAGGGGCTCGCGATGAAGGCGGTTGTCCGGTACCCGCTGACGTGGTCGAAGCCCGCCTGAGGATCGTCCTCGATGCCGAAGATGGCCATCTCCCGCCAGAAGGGGCTATGGCTCAGAGCCTC
>JBBQML010000148.1:0-8488 GCA_038328885.1 Verrucomicrobiota bacterium
GGTCGGACAAGTCCGGAAGAAGCCACGAGACGGCGTGGGGGTACGTTGCAGCATCGGGCCGCCGTGCGCGCCGTGCCGGAGATTCGGCCACAGGTTGAAAGATTCCGGGAGCCCTGGGTGGCTCCCAGCTAGCGAACGCCAGCGCGGGCGCCGGGGCCAGTGTGGAGCAACTTGAAAGGACAGGTGTGCCCAGATGGGGAGCATCACGAAAAAGCCGAGCGTTGCTGCACCTCATACGCAGAAATCGCGAACGCGACAACCGCATTTTCCGTGGCAATGAATCGTCATAACACGATGATTCTCGTGTAGACAACGCCTCGCTCTTCCGCATCCATGAGAACCTCCAAGGCCCATTCTTCGTAGTTCCCAGCCATTGTCGGCCACAACAGCGAAGTCTTCGCTGGCACGTCGCGCTGCTTTGCCAACCGATACACCCACCCGATCTGCCTCTGCGTGGGATGGCGTTGCTTCAAGCTTGGGACTCCAAGTACGGATTGCACTTCGTTGGATCCCGCATTGGAGAGTAGGGCGTGATGCATAACAAAATGCGCCATTCCATATCTCTCTATGCCAAGCTTGCCAGCCTTCCAACTAACCGAGTTCAAGGGCTCACGACAACGCTGCCGAAAGGCAACCTCAAGCGTCGTTGGTTTAACAAATATTGGAGTGATCAGCCAGTTCAACCCATAAAGCGCACCCACCACACCAATCGCCACCGCAAGTCGTCTACTATTGCCGGGGTTCATAATATTCCCTGGCTGGAATCTGAAATACCTCGCCTGCGGCATTGATACCCCAGAGGCTGCCCGAATTCAGTGCTCGGATGCACGTGTTGGCGCAATTGGGGGCTCCGGCTCGCCCGAGCTGGCTGCCCACGATGTTGTTGAGGGAGTCCATCCGACCAGCCGGAATGGCTCGATCCTCTCGGTCCATAGCTGCGTCTAGAGCCTGTTGTGCCGACTTACAGAGGAAAGGATTCTTCGCGAGCTCGCAGTTTGCGATGCAGTGAGTAAGAGCGTCGGCCGAACCTGTCTGATCGACGCGGTGTTGGTTATCTCCCGCAGTAATTTGGTCCGCTTCGCGCTCTGCCGCGGCGAAGGCTGCCTGAACATACCTGGGGCAGGCCCAACGGTCACACGCGTAGTTCCCTCCATAATACAGCGCCACTAGAGCCGCTCCTGCACCGCCACCCCATCTCAACCATACCGGCACTTCCTTACCCAGAGGGTCATAGAATCCGCACGGTGCGTTTCTCACGAACCCATAGAGGTTCACGCCACCCTTCTCCCCGATGGGGTCTCTATTTGGCCATCTACTCCGACCCAACACGGTTTTGTAGCCGTACCGGCGGCAACCCGTTGCGGTTTCGCGGCTTGGAGGGGCGTTCCGTGAACTGCGACCCGATGGGCAACCCCGAAAACCCCCGACGCGAGTTTTGAGGGGGGAGGTCGCCTTGTTCGGCGCGACAAGGCGGGGTGCCCGGGCAGCTGAGCAAAGCGGCCGAGCGGCTAAAAGAGGGAGGCAGCGGTGGACGGCGGTTTCCACAGGCCCGAACCGTAGCGGCTCGGCCCCCGAACGGAAGGCGATTGATGGGGATCAGCTCGCCAGATAGCGGAGCAAGGCGGCCAGGTCGCTTTTTCCGACGCGGCGTTCGGCGATTCCGATGAGGGCATCATAGATCGCGTCGGTGGCCTCCGGGATCTCCACGCCGCTGCCTTCCAGGAACGTCAACGCGGCACCCACGGCGGTGCGCTTGTTGCCGTCGAGGAACGCCTGGGACTGGGCGATGTGGAAGGCGTAGGCGGCTGCCACGTCGAAGAGATCACCCTGCCCGTAGAACCAGACGTTGAGTGGGTGCATCACGGCGCTTTCCAAACCGGACGGATCGCGAACGCCGTCCTGGCCGCCGTAGAGGTCGAGGGCAAGATGATGGATCGCCTCCACCTGTTCGAGGGTCAGGAACGTCGGAGGCCCGCTCATTGACTGAGCTTGCGCATCAGGTCCCCATGTCGCTCGAAGACGCTTCGCGCCGCTTTTTCGAACGCCTTCGGATCGAGGGTGGGGACGTGGGGAGGTATCGACTCCAATCGCTGAAGGAAGTCGATCACCTTGGCTTTCTCCTGGGGTGGGAGGGCCTTGATCTGGTCAATGACTTCGACAGCGGTCATGAGCAGGAACCTACCGGTTGGTGGTTTTCCGGCAAGCGTGCCGAAGGATGGCAGCGGGCGTGGACTTCCTGGAGTTGGAGGATGGAGACCTCGGCGTAAATGGCCGTGGTGTCGAGTTTGGCGTGGCCGAGCAGTTGCTGGATGAAGCGGATGTCGGCGCCGCCTTCGAGCATGTGGGTGGCGCAGGTGTGGCGCAGGAGGTGACAGCTGCCCTTGATCCCGAGGGATTTCATCCAGTCGCGCACCATGCGGCTGAGGACGTCCGGGTTGAACGGCCCACCGTAGCCGGTGAGGAACAGGGCCGTTTCGCGCGTGTCGAGGCAGAGCCGGGGCCGGACCTCGGCAAGGTAACGCTCCAGCCAGTGAATGGCCCGGGCGCCCACGGGAACCACGCGGTCTTTGTGCCCTTTGCCGCGTCGCACGGTGAGGGTGCGCCGGGCGGCGTGGAAGTCGGCGAGATCGAGGCGGCAGAGTTCGAACCGGCGCAGGCCGGTCGAGTAGAAGACCTCGAGCATCGTCCGATCACGCACGCCGAGGGGATCGAGGACGTTCGGGATCGCGAGCAGGGCGTCGATCTGGGCCAGGGTGAGGGCGCCGCTGGGGAGGCGCTTCTCGGGCCGGGGGAGTTCGAGTTCGCTGGCGGGGTTGTGAAGGATGACGTTCTGCCGGGTCAGCCACCGGAACCAGTCCTTCAGGATGCAGAGCCGGTTGCGTTGGGTGCTCCAACCCAGGCGCTGGCCGCCGGGGCGGACGAGTTTCCAGAGCCAACGCTGGTAGGCTTCGAGGATGGGCCGGGTGATGTCGCCGGTCCGGGTGAGATCGCGTTCGGCGGCCCAGGCGAGGAAGTGGCAGAGGGCGTTGTTGCGGCCATCGCGGGTCTGTTCGGAGTAATTGCGGGCGCCAAGGGTCTCCAGGTAGGTGTCGCGCCAGATGGCCATCGAGTCCGGGGCCTGCCGGTCAAAGTCCTGGCGAACGGCGACGTTGCCGCCCCGTCGGGATTTCGCGCGACGGGCGAGTTTCGCGACGGCTTCGATGCCTTTGGGGGCGGGCATGGTTCTCGGTTGCTGGTTGTGGGTTGTCGGAGGAAGGCCGCGAAGTACGTACGACCGGTGTGATTACGAAGTGGCCGGGACGGCGAGTCCCCTGATGTGCGAACCCGCCACCCCGTCAGGTTCCGTCCAAGCGTCTGGATTGCCGGCGCTTGGGGGTGGCGGCCCGGTTTTGCCACCCCCCGCCATGTGCCCGTTTGCCCCCGCCACCCCCGCCTCCAGACCCGTCACCTTGCGATTGTATTCGAGGCTCAGATGCTCGACTGAGATCAGACCCACGTGCGCGACCGCTTCGGCCGCCTCGGGATCGAAGAGCAGTTCGTAAACGAACGAACTCCCCAGCCGACCGTGCCGGACCGCCAGGTATTCGAGTTCGACCAGGCGCTCCAGATGCGCGCGCACCTGGGTCAGGCTCCACCCGCAGGCCTCCCGCAGTTCCTTGCGGTTAAAGGTGGCCGCGGCTTTGGCCCCGTGGTCCTCGTGTCGCTTCCTGGCCAGGTCCCGGATGTGGCTGAGCAGACGGCGGGTCTGGGGTGGCAGTTCGTCGAGGGACCGGCCGAGGATCTCGGGCGCCAGTTGGTTCGCCAGCGCGATGTCGTCCAAACTCGCCTCGATATAGCGAAGCGCGCCGTCAGGCGCATGGGGTGCAGTCCTCGCCTGCCTCTGGTGCTGGTGCAGGAGAGCGATGGCGTCGATCAAAGTCAGGTATTTTTCGTGATCCCGTCGGCTGCGGGTGCGCCCTGTCGCGAACGTCAGCTTGGGTGCATACGGGTTCAGAACTTCCACCGTGGCCAGGAGCCGTTGGGCATTGCGCAACAGGTGCAGGAGGGTTTGGCGTTCCTGCTTGGCCACGAGTCCGGCCAGCGTCCGGCGCTCGCGCTGCAACTGATGGATGCGGCCCGTCTGTTCCGGGCTCTCGTCCACCGCCAACGTCAGACACCGGTTCTGCAACTCTTCGTCCAGGTCGATGGCCGTCGTCGTCAGGAAGATCGTCACCGGCCCTTCCACCCGGTATTCCTGCGTCACCATCTTCCCCGTCGCCGGATCCTTGCCCGTCGAGGCGATCGTGAGCTCGCCCTCCGATTGCAGGAGTTTCAGGGCGTAGCTGGCCTTCTCGGCGCCGGCTTCCTCAACCACAGCCAGGATCTTGTGCCGGAGATTGGTCTCGCCCAGGTAATAGAGGCTTTGACCGGTCATGGCGGAGTACTTCACCCGCTCTTCCTCCGGGAAGAACGAGAGGACGGCATCCATCAGGGTGGTCTTTCCCGCGGCACTGGCGCTTTGCACGATGATGGCGAGCGGTCGGTCGAGCTTGCGGGAGACCCCGGCCAGGTACGCCACCAGGGCGTTGTTCTCCTCGCCCACGATGCCGGCCTTGTGAAACGCCTCGCGCAAGCGGCCGACGAGATCGGGAGCCCGCAGCCACGCGAGAGCTTCCTCCCGTTCTTCCGGACTGAGCGTGACCAGGGAAGCCGCGTCGGCGGGCTTGGCGAGATCGCCCTGGACGGCTTCGACGGCGAGCAGGAGCCGGCCGAGATCGCGCTTGAGCAGCTCGGGCAGAAGTGCGGTTTCCTCGGAAGCCCGGTCGATGAACCGGCGTCGTTCCTGGTCCCGGGTGAGGTCGACCTGGTCGAGATGAAAGCGGTCCTCGCGTCCGGCCGTGGTGACGCGCAGGCGCAAGGTCACCTTCAAAGCGTCCGTGCCCACGGTTTTCTCCAGACCGGCCACCCGGTACTCGCGGCCGTCGAGATCGAGGAACCACGCGTCCCCGCGGCATTCCAACACCGCCCGGGCCGGGGGCACGGGCGGAGCCACCAGACCCGCCACGGGAGCCACCGCCTTTTCCTCTTTAGCCGCGGTTCCGTCCAAGCTGCTAACAGAAGCAGCTAAAAGAGAAGAAGCGGCCGCCTGCGCGAGGACTTCGTCGTAAGAAGCCGGAATGAACGGGGCCGGGGCCCACCCCACCCCGGTCGTGAGAGATTCATGGTCCACCGCCGGCAACGGCTTACCCGTCATCTCGTCCACCACCATCGCCTCCTGCAGAAGCGGCGAAGCCGCAGTGGGTCCAGGCTTCGCCTGGTGGTTCCCCGGCCAGAGAGCCGCGTTGATCAGCAGGGCCAGCGACTGCCGGCCCGGCGTCACCTTCCGGGCGTACTCATTGGCGTCCATCCCCCACGGGAACTTGATCCGGAACACCTCGATCCCGGCTTTGCGTAATCGTTCGGCGTCGCGCTCCGCCGCCCGGTCTCCGGCTTCGTCGGCGTCATAGGCCAGGCGCACCCGCTTCACTTTTGCCAAGGCCTCCCACAGTTCGTCCGTAAAGCCCTCCGTGCCGAAGAGCGCCGACACGTTGTGGAACCCGTGCCGCCAGAACGTCAGCGCATCCAGCACCGCCTCGCACAGAATCACCTCGTCCCCGGCGAACGCCGCCCGGTTGAAGAGCCCCCGATGCGGCCCCGGCGGGTACAAATGTCGGACCACTCCGGGCGTCACCCGCCGGCCGTACAGACTCACCGGCTTGCCCGTGACGTCTTGGAACGGCACCACCACGCAGCCGTTGAAGTGTTCGTGGCCGGATTCACGCCACAGACCCAACTGCTGGAGTCGTTGGCGCAGGCGCTCGCCTTCATCGCGATTGCGGTACGGCAGCCGCAGGCCGAGCGAACGGTCGGCGAACCCGATCTGGAAGTAGGCGATCGTCTCGGCGTCGTCGAGGCCTCTGGCGCCCAGGTACTCCCGGGCCACCGGCGACGCCTGGAAGCGCTCGTGGTAGTACGCCACCACCTGGCCGAACAGGGTGGCGTCGTCGACCTCCGGATCCAGCGGACAGGGTAACCGCGGCACCGTGTTGCAGTGGGTCAGGGCTTTGGCCGTGAACGCGGCGCCGTGGCCGTGCGCCAGCACCTCGAAGGCGTGCCGGAAGCTGACGCCGTCGTGCTGCGCCACAAACTGGATCGCGTTGCCCGCCTTCCCACACGCCATGCAGTGGAAGAGCCCCTTGTCCGGGCTCACGATCAGGTTCGGCGTCTCCCCGTCGGCGTGGAACGGACACCGGCCGATCAGGTCCTTCGTGCCGTGCTGGCGCAGTTCGATGCCACGACTCTGGATCAGGGCGATCAGGTCGGTCTCGCGCTTCACGCGCTCGATGTCGGCTTCGGGGATGAGACGGGCCATGGGCGTCAGGGTTGGGATTCAAGCTCGGCACGGAGAGCCTCGGCATCGGGCCGGAGATACTCCCACCTCCAGTCCGTACTCCCGGGAGGATTGTCCCCGCGCAGACCGTCGGTGCGCAGGAGAATGCTCCATTGCCGGCGGGCCACCTCCGGGGAACGCAACGCGAGGCCGAGCAACTCGCGGCCGTCGTCACGCCAGCCGGCCAACGCACACAAGGGCTCCGGCCACCCGTGGTTGTAGGCCTCGCGAACCACCAACCCGCCCAGGCCCGCAAGATCCGGTGCCAACCCGGACGCCACGGCCCAACGTTCCCAATCGTTCCAGGGAAAGTGGGGATACTCACAGCCGCCGATGCGGGCTTCGTCGAGGTCGGGAGGGGGGACCGATGGGGAGGGGAAGAGCGTCAAGCCGGAAGTCGGCGGTTTTGACATGCCCGCGACATAGCTGTAATCCGTATAACGATGCAAGCGCTTTCGTATATCGCCGTCGCCGCCTCGTATCCTGAGGCCATGGCAACCGGTCGTCCCTCCGTCAAGCCACGCACCCCCCTGGGCCAGCGTGTGAGCGAAGCGCGCCAGGCCGCTGGGCTCACCCAGCAGGAACTCGCGGCCAAGGTGGGCGTCTCCCAGCGCGTGGTGGCGTATTGGGAACGCGAAGCCGTGTCTTTGCGGGCCGATCAAGTCGAAGCGCTGACCATGGCGTTGCAGGTTTCGGCCGATAGCCTGCTGGCTCGACGCCCGGTTCGCCACCGGGATGCCGGACCCAATGGGAGGATTCGCAAGGTCTTCGAGGCCGTGGCCGCGCTGCCACGACGCCAACAGGACAAGATCGCCGAGTTCGTGGAAGCCTTCGTCGCCCAGCACCGCGAGAAAAACGCAGCGTGATCGCCGACGCAGGGGGCGTCGTCCGAGCTGGGCCAGCATCGGGACGGCTGAACTCTGCCGAGACGTCTCGGCTGAGTCCGATAGGTCTGAGGTTCGGGCCGGCTCCCTATCCAGGCCGAAATCAATCCCCGTCTCGCCATCCGGGGCATGTGCTCCGCTTACCGCTTACGATAGGTCAAAGGTCGAGAGGCGATCCCAGTGAATTCACTCCGACAACCTCGGGATGCATTGCGGGGCGGCCTGCAGCGAAGCGAGAACCACACGCAGTGGGACGTTGGCCGGCGAGCGCCGCCGTGGAATGAATGAGCGACTCCCGCGTCCCAAGGCAAATGTCAATTGTCGGGAATCGACCCCATTGCCACCCCCTATCTCTGGGAGGGCTGCGACATTCGTGTTATCGCCTCATTGTACTGCCTCACGAAGGCATCGTCACTGCGGTGGCCTGATCTCCATTGAAAGCGCACCACCGTGCGATTTGTCGCGTCTGGAGCAGAGAGAACGTACATCCCGTCGGCGTTCGCCTTGAACTGCGCCGTGATTGACCGGTGGAAGTTTGCTTCGGCCATCGAGCCTGCTGCCAGTCTTATCCACGTCTCCATTTCCAGATCGCGGCTGATGGCGCGTAGTCCGAGCCATAGAGCCACACCCCATCCCACTGCTGCGACGAGGACGACGATTGAAACAAATATCCTGCCACGATTCATTCCTCCCCCCTATTCACGCGCTCTTCCGGGTTCTTACCACGAGAACAACTGCACGACTCCTTCGCCTCGATTGCGGTCACTGCGATATTGTACGCGGAACGAATCGTACAGGCAGCACCGATGACTCCATCAACTCCGGCACCGGCAGCTATGGGTGTACCTACCCCCGAAAGAAGCCCCAGGGAAGCAATTATGGCATCAACACCGAATTTCCCTAAGCCTGGCGCAACCAACTTACCCTGATACCTAACCGCCAGTTGATCAACCATCCGTCGACACGCACCCTCAGCGAGGAGGGGACTTGCCCGGCACTCGGCACAGGTTGGGATTGGAATCTGGGCGTAGTCAGCCAAATCTTCCCCCGGCTGCCTCATGCAAGAGCGAATTGTGCCAATTATCGGAACATAATCCCAAAAGCTCTGGCCATGCGAGTCGAAGCGATTCAAGGGCGAGTTACCGGTGAACGCGTACAAATTCGCCCCACCCTTCTCTTCAATGGGATCTCTATT
>JBBQML010000149.1:0-8457 GCA_038328885.1 Verrucomicrobiota bacterium
ACGTCGCCCTGCTCGCCCTCCGGCTGTTCGATGAAACCGCCGGAATCCACCAATTGGGCCTGGATGAACGCGTGATCCTCGAAGGCGCCGCCTGCCTCCACGACACCGGTTGGCCTGTGAGCAACCGGGGCGCCGGTCACCACAAGCACTCCGCGCGCCTGATCCGCGAACAGCAGTGGCCCCACCTCAAACCCGTGGAGGTCGAAATGGTCGCGCAGGTCGCCCGATATCATCGCCGGTCCCTGCCCTCCGCTACCCACGAGGAATTCGACGCTCTCCCTCGCTCGCGCCAGGCCGCGGTGCGGGTTCTCGCCGCGCTGCTCCGACTGGCGGATGCCTTTGACCGCAGCCACCTCCAGCAGGTTCGCGACCTCGAAGTCCGCCTCGGCGAGCAGCATCTGGAAGTCACCCTGATGGCACGGTACCCCCCCGTGCGCGAGATCGCGGCGGCGGTAAAGAAGGGAGATCTGGCAACCGAGGTGTTCGAGAGGAAGCTCGCCTTCCGGTTCCAACCCCTGCCCGCCCGACGACCCCGTCCCGCCGCCTGAAGCCCGGCACCAACCTAACCCTCGCGGATCCGCCGAAGGGCACGCCGCGCGGCCCCCTTGACCTCCTCGTGTCGGTCCTCCCGCATCACCCGCTCGAGGACCGGGACCGCTTCCCGCGACGCCTTACCCAGCCGCGCAAGGGCGTCGGCCGCCATCTGGCGGACCGTCCAATCCGCCTGCTCCAACGCCGCGATCAACGCCCGGACCGAAGTGGGATGAATCGCCCGCAACGCTTCGCCGGCCGCCGCCCGGTCGGACTCCACCCCGAGCATCGCGAATAGCCGCTCCTCGGCGCCACGGCCTTTCTCCCCCAAAGCCCCCACCGCACCAGCCGCCGCCCGACGCACGCCGACCTCCGGATCTTCCAAGGCCGCGGTGATCGCCTGGAGGGCCTCCGGTGTTGCCGGTCCCACGGCCGACAGCGCCGACAGGGCGGCGGCCCGGACGGTGGCCTCCGGGTCCCGGGCGATGGTGATCAAGGCAGCCAAGGCCGATGCCCCCGACTCGCGCATACCGCCAACCGCAACGGCGAAAGCCTGCCGCACCAACGCGGATGAAGCCGACGACAACGGTGTCACCTCCGGCAAGGCCGACGCCGCTGCGCCCCCGATCGCGCCAAGGGCGTGGAGGATCTCGACCTGCAGGGCGGCCGGGGCGCCGGGGAGCCGGCGGGCGAGCGGCTCCACCGCGGACGAAGCCTCCCCCCCCAGTGCGGCGATGGCACGCACCGCCGCCACGCCGAGTTCCTCGTCCCGCGTGTCCAACCCTGCCATGAGCAAGGGGACTGCCGGCTTGGCCGCAGGACCCAGGACGGCCATGGCACCCAGGGCCGCCCGTCGGACCTCCGGTGAGGTGTCATTCAAACCCCGCTCCAGGTGATCGAGCAGCGCCTGCGGAGGCACGCCGCAAGCCGCCGCCGCACTCCACGCGGCGGCGCGGACGGCCGGCTCCGGGTCCTCCAGCAAGGGGGTGATCCGCCGCGCCACCGACCGTGCCAGCACCCCCGGCGATCCCAACCCCACCAAGGCACCTGCCCGAACCGCGGGGGCCCGATGGGTCAGGCCCTCCGCCAGCACCGGGACCGCCAATGAGGTCGTTTGGCGCAGGACGGCCAGGGCCCAGTCGTTTGTCCCCGGAGACCCAGCCCGGCGCCCGGCCAACTCCCCGAAGGCACTGACCACCCCCGCCGGCCCCAGCCCGCCAAGGGCCCGCGCCAGGCCGGGATCGGCCGGGGTGTCCCCGCCGACGCCCGCCCGCAGCCGTTCGGTCAGGACGGGAGCAAGGTCGCCCGCCTCCGCCCCCAACTCGGTGATCAGGGCGGTGGCCCGGTTCCGTTCGGCGGCGTCCGGGGAGCGCAGCCCCGCGGTGAGGCGCGGATAAAGCACCGAAACCGGTCGGACCAGCAGGAGTTGGCGAAAGCCCGCCTGGTGGACCGTCGCGTCCGCGTCCTGGGCCGCCTCCCAGAGCGCCGGGAGCAGTTCGGCCGCGGGCAGCCCGCAGCGGGTGAGGGCCTCGAGGGCCTCCGCCCGAACCCCCACATCCGGGTCGGAGGTCAGGGCCAGGCGCAGCGACGGCGCAGCGTGAAGGGCATTGGTGCCGAGCCGCTTCAGGGTGTTTGCCGCGGCGAGTCGCGACTGCGGTTCCTGCGCGCCCTCCAGCAGTTGGACCACGGGCGCCACCACGGGCAGCCGCAGCAGCGCCAACGTCTCGCCCGCCGCGTCCCGGACCTCCGCACGTTCGTCCTCCAGGAGCCGGACCAGCGCAGGGGCGGCACCACCGGCAGGCTCGCCCGCAAACCCCAGCGCCTTGGCCGCCCCGGCGCGCACAAACCACTTGTCACTGGCCAGGGCGTTGGACAGCGATGGTACGGCGGCGGCCCCGATGGAACCTAAGGCCAGCGCGGTGCGGTACAACGCCTGGGCGCCCTGTCGGTCTTTCCGGAACGGCTGCCAGGCCTGGAGTTCGCCCAGGAGCGCGGGGAGGGCCGGCTCGGCATCCGGCCCGAGGTTCGCCAATGCCGTAATGCCGCCAAACCAGACCTGCTGCTGGTCGTCTTCCAGGGTTCTGATCAGCTCCGGAAGCGCCACCCTGGCCCCACGCCCCATCCGGCTTAACTGGTAGGCCGCCTCGCGCCGGAGGTTGCGGTCCGTGGACCCAAGGTCCCGGGCGTAGTCGGCCGCACTCCGCTCCGGGGGCTCCGCCCCCGCCAGCGACAAAGCGCAAGCCAACAGCAACCCGGCCGCCCAAGCGTTTCTCATCATCGGAGTACCGGCAGTCTGTTGCGCATCCCAGGCCGTGCCCGCACCGCAACTCCGCCCAGGGAGGGTTCCCCTGGTCGCAGCGAACTCAGCCCTCCAGGTACCGCAACGACCCCGTGCTGTCCCCAAAGCGCTCCGTGGGGGCCCCCACTCGCTCCAGCAGCGAGCGGAACAGGTTGCAGAGGGGCGTCTCCTGCGGGTAACGGATGTGACGTCCGGTCAGAAGGGTGCCGCCCGCCCGCCCGAAGACCGCCACCGGCAGGTCATCGTGGTTGTGGCGATTGCCATCGCTGATGCTCGATCCATAAACGATCGCGCAGTTGTCGAGCAGGGTTCCAGAGCCTTCCTGCGCCGTGGCGAGCCGTTGTAGGAGGTAGGCCAGTTGGCGCGTGTGGAAGCGATTGATTTGGCTGATCCGCCGCTGCTTCTCCTGGTCGTTTTCGTGGTGCGACAGCGTGTGATGGCCATCCTTCACGCCGATGAACGGATACGCCTTGTTGCTGCCCTCGTTGGCAAACATGAACGTCGCCACCCGGGTGGTGTCTGTGCGGAAAGCCAGCACCAGCATGTCGGCCAGCAACCGGAGATGTTCCTCGTAACTCGAAGGCACACCCTCCGGCACCTCCACCTCCGCCAGTTCCACGGGCCGCTTCTGCACCTCCCGCTCCACCCGCTCCACCCGCTGCTCGATCTCCCGGACGGCCGTCAGGTACTCGTCGAGCTTGTGTCGGTCGGGCCCACTGACCCGCCCCTCGAGGACCTGCGCGTCGCCCTGCACGAAATCAAGGATGCTGCGCTGGCGCCGGAGACGCCGGGCCTGGCTCTCCGCCTGCTCCCGGTCGGTGCCGGCACCGAACATCCGCTCGAACACCGCACGGGGGTTCGTCTCCTTGGTCATCGCCGTCGCCTCGTTGCGCCAGGAGATGTTGTTGGAGTATGCGCAACTGTAGCCGGAGTCGCACTTGCCTGCCTGGCGACCCGGCTCCGCCCCGATCTCCAGGGACGGCAGACGGGTGTAGTGCCCGACCGCCGCCGCGGCGACCTGGTCGGCCGAGACACCGGCCCGGATTTGCGAACCCTCGCTCTTCAGCGCCTGGGCGCCAGTCAGCCAACTCGCCGCGGCGCGTGCGTGATCGCCCGGCCCGTCCCCATTCGCCCGCCCCTTGTCCTGGGTCAGGCCGGTGAGGACCAGCATCTCGCGCTTGAACGGCGCGAGGGGCTCCAGGATCCCAGGCAGGTCCGTCAGCGCCCCCTCGTAGGAGGGCGTCCAGTCCGGCATGTGAACTCCGTTCGGCACGTAGAGGAACGCGAGGCGCACGGGAGGACTCGAGGCCGGACCGGTGGCCCCGAGCGCCCGGAGCGGCGACAGCGATTCGAGCAGCGGCAAGGCAACCGTGCAGCCGAGGCCGCGCAGGAAACTTCGCCTAGGGATGGAGGCTGGCATGTTCGTCGGTTTCATGGGGCAACGGGGCTGTCTGACGTTTCAGAAATGGCTCACTGCGGACGACTCCTAGCACGAGGGCCGAAAACTTAAAGTCGTTCTTCGAAAGCGCGTCCAAGATGCCGCGGATGGCCGGACGGTCGTTAAATTCCAAACCCCGACCCAGCGCATAGGTGAGCAGTTTGGACGACAGGGCCCGCGGGAAGTCCTCGCTCGCGGCCAGGATCGTCTTGAGCCCGGCCGCGCCCGAAAACTTGCGACCGCCGGGCAGTTCCGCGGCATTGTCGACCGGATGCGGGCCATCCATGTCCCGCCAGGCTCCGACCGCGTCGAAGTTCTCCAGCGCAAAACCCAGGGGATCCATCTTCTGGTGGCAGGGAAGACAGTCCGGCTTGCTCCGATGCACTTCCAACCTCTGCCTCATGGTGGCCGCCTGGATGGCCTCGGCACCAGCTTCGATCGGGGGCACGTTCGGCGGGGGAGGAGGGGGCGGCGTGCCCAGGATCTGTTCCAGGATCCACTTGCCACGGAGCACCGGCGAAGTGCGCGTGGGCACCGAGGTGATGGTCAGCACGCTCCCCATCGTGACCACCCCGCCCCGGCCGAACTCCGGGGTCAATCGGACCCGGCGAAACTCGCGACCCTCCACCCCCGGCAGCCCGTAGTGCCGCGCCAGACGCTCGTCCACGAAGGTGAAATCCGCGGCCACCAGGTCGTAGACCCCGCGGTCCTCCTGGACGATTGCCCGGAGGAAAAGCTCTGTCTCGCGGCGCATGGACTCGCGCAGTTCCGGCCCCCAGCCGGGGAAGATCGTCGCATCCGGCTCGACCTGGTCGAGGTTCCGAACCTGCAACCATTGCCCCCCGAAGTTCTGCACCAGGGCCTCGGATTTCGGGTCCCGTAACATGCGTCGAACCTGGGCCTCCAGTACCTCCGGTCGCAGCAGTTCCCCGCGCGCGGCGGTCGCGAAGAGTTCCGCATCCGGCATCGAACTCCACAAGAAGTAGGAGAGGCGGGAGGCAACCTCGTAGTCGTTCAGATCGCGTGCCCCACCCGGCTCGCGAACTTCCGGGTCCAGCTCCCACCGGTACAGGAACCGGGGCGAAACCAACACCGCCTCCACCGCGAGCTGCACCCCCTCCTCGAAGCTCCCTCCCTCCTTCCGCGTGAGTTCGACGAGGCGCACCAACCGAGCCACTTCGTCGTCCGTGGCCGGACGTCGATACGCGCGCCCGGCAAAGGACCGCAGCGCCTCGGTCGCCGCGGCGAGTTCCCCCCCCGGCGCCGGGCGCCCGGCCGGGAGGACCCGCCGGTGGGACTCGGGGTAATCCTCGGCGGGTCCACCGAGCGGCCCCACCACTTCGAAGGAGGTCAGAAACAGGTTCCGGTCGCCGTCGCTGTTGAAGTTGTTGAGGTACGCCACCCCGAGCTTGCGGACTCCCGCCGTCACCCTGATGGGAACTTCGAAGCTCTCAGGACGTTCGGCGACGGCCCGGATGGAGCGGACCGCCACCTCCTGATCGTCCAACCGAACGGACATCTTGGGCAATTCCGTGCCGGCCTGTTCCCCATAGGCCCGCAACCGCAGAAGATAGTCGCCGGGCTTGGCGAACTCGTGGCGGGCCACGATCTCACCCTCACGGTAGAAGCCCCATGTCTCCTCCTCGAGGGTGGAGATGGCGTCCGCCTGCGTGCTGAACCTGTCGGCCGGGAGCCGCTTGACCCGGCGGAGTGCCGGGTCCCGGGTCAGGATCGCCCGCCCCGCGATGTCCTCCGCGGCGGCGAGGTACTTCTCCAGCAGCATCGGTGGAAGCGAAAGCACGTCGCCGATGTTGTCGAAGCCGTACCCCGACTCGTCATTGGGAAATTGCCCGTGCGCATCAAAGTCCACGGCAAGCAAATCACGGACCGTGTTCCGAAACTCGTTCCGATTCAGCCGACGGAGCGTGACCCGGCCCGGGTTCGGCGGGAGCGCCGCCTCCGCTTTGGCCAGTTCGGCCTCGAGATAGCGCACCATCGCCTGCCGATCCTCCTCGGCCGGCTGGCGCTTGTTTTCGGGGGGCATCTCCCGCGCCTCGAGTGAATTGCGGACCTTCTCCCAAAGTTCACGGTTCTCCCCAAAACGCCCCTCGTCCTGATACTGCTCCAGATTGACCTCCGCCCGCTGCTTCTCGTTGCCATGACAGCCAACGCAGTAGTCGGACAGGAAACCCCTGGCGTGTGCGGCAACCCCCCCCGACTCCACGGCCACTGCCTGCGACGCCGCCTGGAGTGTGAGCCCCACTGCCACCAGCCAGCCGCTCGTAGCCCACGCCAAGCTGCGCGGCCATGCGGATGGCTGCACGTGGTAGGGCACGTGGGCGCGGGCCTGACCTGGACCGTGGCCTTCGGAGCACTGGCGAGGCACTCGCATGATCCTCATTCGAGGCGGCATTGTTAGCGCTTGGACGCCGCGCCGGCAAACCGGGATTCGGAATAGTTCCGCCCAACCCAACCAGGCCGCCAGCCATTCGCCATTCGCCATTCGCCATTCGCCATTCGCCATTCGCGCTGCGCTGGAATGGGCCGGGTGAAAAAAAAACGACAGCCCGAGCCGCCACCGGAGCCTCGAAGTGCCCCTTTGACGTCGCCTACGGGGTGTTTGCCGGACGGGACCGGGAGGAATCCAAGCTTTTGGCAACTGGCACCAGGGTTGCTTAACCGTGGCCGCGGGCTGGCGACAGTCTGTGCTCGCGGTGGTCGGTCCAGGCGGCGCCCATGGGGGTGGGCCCGTCCGGTCCGCCTGCCGCGGGCAGTTTTTCAAGCGCACTGTGAGAAGCGGTTCCCATCTCCCCCGGGGAGGCGCGCAGTGCAACGACGAAGCTCGACTGACCTGATCAGAGCAATGAAGAAAATCGAAGCCATCATCAAACCGTTCAAGTTGGAGGAAGTGAAAGACGCCCTGGGTGAAGCCGGGATCGAGGGAATGACCGTCAGCGAGGTCAAAGGCTTCGGCCGTCAAAAGGGTCACACCGAGATCTATCGCGGGAGTGAGTACACCGTCGACTTCCTGCCGAAGATCAAGCTCGAGCTCGTCCTGCCGGATGAACGAGTCGAGGTCGCGCTCAAGGCGATCGTGGGTGCCGCGAAGACCGGGAAGATCGGCGACGGCAAGATCTTCGTCAGCACGGTGGAGGACGCGATCCGCATCCGCACCGGCGAGAAGGGCGACTCCGCGGTCTGAGGGTCGTCCGACAGAAACACCCAACCTCAACTCCCGACCTCCTCCCCTCGAACCCATGAAGAAACACCACCTCTTAGCGCTGCTTGCCGTTGCCACGGCCGGCCTCGCGGTATCCGCGGGCGCAGCGGATGCGACGCCTGATCCGATCGCCGCCCTCAAGGCGGGCTCCAGCGACCTCCGCGTCGGTCTCGACACCGTCTGGGTACTGGTCGCGGCCATGCTGGTGTTCTTCATGAACACCGGCTTCGCCATGGTGGAAAGCGGCCTGTGCCGCGCCAAGAACACGGTCAACATCCTCGCCAAGAACTTCGTGGTCTTCGCCATCTCGACCCTGTCGTTCTGGGCTATCGGCTGGGGCCTGATGTTCGGTGACGGAAACCTGTGGTTGGGGCTGAAGGGTCTGTGGTTCGTCGGCGGCGCCGACAATTCCCCCGCGCTGGGGGAGGCCTACGCCGCGATGAATCCATTCTCGGACGCGACGTACGCCGGCGACTACGGGGCGATCAATTGGACCCCGATTCCGCTCTGGGCCAAGTTCTTCTTCCAACTCGTCTTCGCCGGCACGGCGGCGACCATCGTTTCCGGCGCCGTCGCTGAACGGATCAAGTTCAACTCGTTCATCGTCTTTTCATTCGTCCTCGTAGCTCTGGTTTACCCGATCTCCGGTCATTGGATCTGGGGTGGCGGCATCTTGGGCAGCACCCCCGGTGAATCCGGTCTCGCCGGCTTCTTCGGCAACTTCCGCGACTTCGCCGGGTCCACCGTCGTTCACTCCGTCGGGGGTTGGGCAGCACTCGCGGGCATCCTCGTGCTCGGCCCGCGTCGCGGAAAGTACGCCAAGAACGGCAAGGTCCATCCCATCCCAGGTCACAACATGACCTCCGCCTCCCTCGGCGTCATGATCCTCTGGCTGGGATGGTTCGGCTTCAACCCCGGTTCCACCATGTCCGCAGGCAACGGCGCTGCCATCTCCCACGTCCTGGTGAA
>JBBQML010000150.1:0-8440 GCA_038328885.1 Verrucomicrobiota bacterium
GCGCTGGCGGAGCTGATGAAGACGAACTGGGCCGTGCGTCCTCGGAAAAGGCGCAGATCCCGCTCGATGTCCTCGGGCGTAAAGGCGAGGAAATCCACCACCGCGTCCCAGGTCCGGTCCCCGAGGGCGGCGGCGGTGGCCGCTTCGTCCTGGAGGTCAGCGACGACGGTGGTCGCGCCCGGGATCACGGTGGGTCGTTGAGCCCGGTTCAGGAGGTGGACGTCGTGGCCGAGCTCGACGGCCCGACGGGAGCAGGCCGTGGAGATGATGCCGGTACCGCCGAGAAAGAGGATGCGCATGGTTTGGAGCGTGGGGAGTTCGGAGTTGAGAGCGAGGAGCGGCGAGGGTCAGGGCTGGCCGCGGAGCAAGGCGAGCAGGTCGGCAAGTTCTTGGCGGGTCATGGTCTTCTCGAGTTCCTGCGGCATGAGGGACACCCGGCCGAGGGTGAAGGAGGCGATTTGGGCACGGGCCAGGGACTCCTGTTCACCGCCGGCGCGGCGCAACACGACCGTTTCCGCGGTCTCGACGACCAGCAGCCCGGTCAGGCTCCGGCCGTCGCGGGTTTCGACCTCGCAGGCCTGGTACCCCGGGTAGATCTCGGCGTCCGGGACGAGGATGTGCAACAGCAGGGCCTCCGGCGGCTGGTTCCTCACGCCGGTGAGGTCGGGCCCGACCTTCACCCCCTCGCCGCCCAGCACATGGCATTGGGCGCAGGTCCGGAGGAACACCGCCCGGCCGCGGGCGCCGGAGGCTGGTTCCGACAGCAGCGGTTTGAGCTCCTCGAACACCTGGCGGCGATCACTCCCGCCGGCAGTGGCGAACAGCGTTCGGGCGCGGGCGCGGAGCGCGGGATCGGCGTGTTGCTGGAGTTGCTTGCGCCGCTGCGGATCCACCGCCCACACCGCCAGGTCGCCGCGCTCCAGGGCGTCGAACAAGCCGGGCAACAGCGTGGTTCGCGAGGCGACGGCCGCCAGGGCGGACTCGCGTATGGCGGCGGAGTAGGTGTTCCAGCGGTTGCGCTCGAGCAGGAGCCTTCCGACCTCGGGCTCGTCAAACCGACCCAGGGCCCGGGCGGCAGCGAGGCGAAGATCCGCCGGATGCGCCCCGTCGAGCAGGTCGACCAGTGGATCCCGCGCCTGGCGGTACTCCAACTCCGCCAGGAACCGGGTCGCGGCCACGCGCAGCGGCAAGGGGGTGACAGGGACGCGGGCCGAGGCGGCCACCCGAGTCCCCACTGCTTCGAAACGCGCGAGCCACGCACTCGTCGTGTGTTTCGACGGCGCGTGATCCCGCAGGAAACGGGTGAGGGGTCCGTGGCCCCCTTGTCGGAGTCCCTCCGAGAGGCCACGGAGCGCGGCGACCTGCCATTCGGTGCCGTCGGCACGGGGTTCCAGCGCCTGGTCCAACAGCGCCGCCGCACCGTCCTTTGGCGCGACGCCCAGGAGGCGACCCAGATCATCCAGGAGTGAGGCGAACCCCGGGCCATCCACGGGCTCGGGGCGGAAGAGTTCCTGCAGGAACGCGGCTTCGCGTCCCTTCAGTCCACTGAGCACCGCGGCACGGGTCCAGCGATCGCTGGCGTCCCGACGCGCCACGCGGACCAGGGCGGGCACCACCGGTGACCAGTCATCCTGGTCGCCGCACTGGAGGGCGAAGTGAAACCGCACCGCGGGGTTCGGGTCGTCGGCCCACCAGTAGACCAGTTCGTAAGGGACGTCGGGCAGGGCATGCTTCGGATCCGGGGGGAACTCGTGGACGATGCGCCAGGCCGTTTCGCGGACCGCCGGGGAAGGATCGAAGGTGGCGAAGAGGATCAGTTGGTTCGCCCGATTGAGGAGTTCGGTGGAACCGTGGCGGCCAGGCCGACTCGCCTCGAGAAATCCCTGAAGAAGCCACAACCGGCGGACCGTGCCGAGGTGCGGTCCCACGGGGGGATCGGCTTCCAGGCGCACCAGGTTGGTCCAGGAACCGTTGTGGTCGAGGCGGGGGAGCGCTTCTGCGAGCATTCCCACCAGTGCCGCCAGGGTGTTGGTGTCCCGGCGGTCCAGCAGGAGGCGATGGGCGGTCTCGCGCACCCAGCCGTTCGTGGCGCCCAGCGCGTCGAGGAGCGCGGGGAGGGCCGCCGTCGCCAGGGACCGGGGTTGTGGGGTGAAGTCCTGGCGGCACACCCGCCACAACCGGCCCAGTTCCTTGCCCGCGGCGAAGTCGAGTTTGGCCCGGGCGTCCTCGGGGAGGTAGTCCGGGTGGTCGATGATGCCGCGGTAGAGGTCGGCCACGTACAGCGCGCCGTCGGGGCCGGTCGCTGCGTAGACCGGGTGGCACCAGCCGTCGGAGGAGGCCAGAAAATCGCGGCCCTCGGTGGCCGGGCGACTGGTGAAGGTGGGACCGGCGGTGGTCGCGATCTGGCGTTGCACGAGGCTCTGGGCGGGCTCGCAGATAAACCAGTGGCCCTGGTATCCCGGGCCGAGGCCGTCGGCGGTGAATTGGTGGATGCCGCAGGCCGAGGTGAAGGTGCCCGCGTGGGGCGCGGCGAGGAACTCCGGCATGAACCCCGAGGTCGTGGTATCGGGGGCGTGCGGAAAAACCTTCGCGCCGTAGCCGTTTGGCGAGACGTCCTGGACCAGATCCGTGAACGGCAGAGCCGGATGCCGCCGCCACCAGCGGGGCAGAACGACCGCCTGCATCAGCGGGTTCCGGTTCGAGACCAGGAAGCGCCGGCCGACGTCATCAAGGACCTGGCCAAACTGGGCGTTGCCGCCAATGGCCTCGGCGGCCGAGCCGTCGGGCCGAAATCGGAAGTCGCCGTCCTTGAGGTCGACGGCCGGCAGGTACGGCCAGCGGGGGGAGGTCACCACACCCCCGCTCCAGCCGCGGGCCACGTAAATCCAGCCGTCGGGGCCGAGTACCGGGTAACAGGCGCGCAACTGAGTGGTCTGGTTCGTGGCGAAGCCGGTGAACCAGATCTCGCGTGTGTCGGCGCGGCCGTCGTGGTTGGTGTCGGCCAGCCAGAGCAGGTCGGGCGCATCGGTGACCAGCCAGCCGTGGTTCCAGGGCATCAGCCCGTTCGGAAAACCAAGGCCCTCGGCGAAGGCCACCCGGCGATCCGCCCGACCGTCGGCGTCGGTGTCGACGAGTTCGATGATCGCGCCGACGGGCGGTTGGCCGGGACCAGGGCCGGTGGGATAGCCGGGGTTCTCGGCTACGAACAGTTGCCCCTGCTCGTCCCAGGCCAGCGCCGCCGGCGATCGGACGAGGGGTTCGGCCGCCACCAGGTCGACACGCAGGCCGGGGTCAAGGTGGAAGGTCCGGGCGGCGGCTGCGGGAGGGAGCGGTCCCGCGGTGCCCGTGGCGCCCGCACAGGCCAGCGTCCGCGCGAACCCCGCCACCAGGGCAACGAGCAGCCCGACCACGCACGCTGACCGCTGGGTTCGGTGGGACGCTCTCATCGGATGCGAAAGTGGGTGGAAGCCGCAACGATCCCGCCTTCGGTGTCCATGCGGGAGAAGCCTAGCACGGCCCGGGTCCGGCGCTCGCGTTGCATCCGTTCGAGTTCGTTGTCGAGGTGATCCCGCTCGCGTCCCTTGGCCTGGCGATGGTGCAGGTGGGTCTGGAGGGCAGCGAACCAGGCATTGCGACAACGGACCCCGGTGTGGAAGAGCCGGTAGCAGAAGTCGGAGTCCTCCCGCCCCCAGACGCCGTCGTAAAGTTCATCGAAGCCATCGACGCGCAGGAAGTCCTCGCGTTGAACGGCGAGATTGGAGCCCCGGATGGCCGTTTCCCAGGGCCTGGGTAGGGCGAGCGAGCGGCCGAGGCGGGGGGCGTGCCAGGCGTTCTTGCGGTTGCCCAGGCCCGCCAGCCAGGGTGATGGCCACCAGCCGGGCTGCAGCCCCTGGGCAAGGAGCGCGGATGAGGACTCCGGCGGGAGGAAACAGCGCTTGCCCTGGACGAGGATTCCCGGACCGGCAAGGCGCAGGTGGTCAGCCACGAACTCGGGGTGCAGCGGGGTGTCATGGTCGATGAAGATCAGCAGCGGTGCGCGAGAGTGCCGGACCCCGAGATTGCGCACGCGCGACTGGCGGAAGCCGGTGTCTTCCTGCCGGACATGGCACCAGGCAATGAGCTTGGGACCGAGCACGGTGGCGACCTGGTCGGCGGTCGCGGGGCGGGAACCGTCATCGGCGACGATGATTTCGAAAGAACGCTCGGTCTGGTGGAGCGCAGAACTCAGCACCAGGCCCAGCGCTTCGGGCCAGTTGTACGTGCTGATGATGAGGGCCGCGCGCGGGGCGTCCATGGCGCGGCGGAATTGTGTCTTCATGGGCGTCGGTTCACCAGTGCCGTCCTGCGGATTTGGAGGGCTCGGTTGGATCGGAGCCGTCGCAGGATCAAGGCACGCAGCGGGCCACGGCTTCCGCCGTGATCCCGGCCAGGCACCGCGCCGTGCCCGCTGCCAGGCACTCGGGCTGCATCCGGGGACGGTCGACGCAGACACAGACCGCCGTCACGGCGGTGTGCCACGGGCCGCGGGGCCGCCACTCCTCGAGGCCGGCATACTCGCGGAAGACCGACACCGTGGGTTTCCCGAGGGCGAAGGCGAGGTGGGTCACGCCGGAATCCGTGCCCACATGAAGGGCGCAGCGGGCGACGACCGCCGCCAGACGACCGAGAGTCAGTCCGCCCGGAAGCAGGTGCAGGCGGGGATCGTTGACGGCGCGAGCCAGCGCCTGGAGGCGCTCCTGTTCGCGGGGCTTGGCGGAGCCGGTCGCCACGAGGCTCACCCCGGGGCGGGCCAGCAGCAATCGGGTCAGCTCCGCCCAGCGGGTGATCGGCCATTCCTTGAACGGAGAACTGGCGTTGATGGAGAGATGCAGGGCGCCGGCGGGGACGAGGGTCTCGGCCCAGCGCGCGTCTTCAGCGGGCACCGTGAGCTCGAACCGTGGTGGGGCCAGCGCGTAGCCCGCGGCGGCGAGAACGGCCCGACGCTGCTCGAAGACGGGTTGAGACCGTGAGGGCGCGGGGATGACGCGTCCGGCGAGCCAGCGTTGCCAAAACCCGTAGCGCTTACCCGCACGGGTGATCCGCCGCGGAACGGCTGCGAAGGCGCTGACAAACAGCGTGCGGTCGGCCCCGCTGAAGTTCATCGACAGATCGAAGCGCTCTCGCATCAGGCCCCACTGGAGATCCAAGTGCCGCCACCAGGGAGGACTGGGATCTCCCAGCGGGTACACCCAGACGCGGTCCGTGCAGGACACCAACCCCAGGACCTCTGCACCCACCGCGGTGGTGACCACCTGCAACGCGGCGTCGGGGTGGTGTCGTCGCAGTTCCCACAGCGCCGGGATCAGGTGGATCGTGTCGCCCAGGAAGCCGAGATCGACGACGACGAGTTTGCGGACGGCGGCGGCCACGGCGAGGCCGAGGCTAGGGGTGGGAAGAGACGGATTCGAGTGCGCAGCGTGCCCCTCGGAGGATTGGAGGAGAGGATTGCACCTGACGCACCGTGCTTCGGCCACTAGCGTCCGCCGGTGCGCCGCCCCCCCTTCCGATCCCCGATCCCCGATCACTGATCCCTGATCACTGACCATTGATTACTGACTACCGCCCACCATCCACCGCCCACCATCTTGCCCGAGCCCTCTTCCCATGCCCTGCCGATTTCGGTCTGCCTCGTTTCGGGCGCGGAAGAGGCCCGTATCGGGCGTTGCCTGGAGAGCGTGGCGGGGTGGACGCGGGAGTTGGTCGTGGTCCTGAACGAGGAAGTCCGGGACGGCACGGAGGGCATCATCCAGGCGCAGGGAGGTCGGGTCATCCGGCGGGCGTGGCAGGGGTTTCGGGAGCAGAAGAACCTGGTGCTGGGCTACGCGACCCAGCCGTGGGTGCTGTCGTTGGATGCGGACGAGGTGGTGTCCGTGGCGTTGCGCGACGAGATCGCGGGGTTTTTCCAGGGGGAACAGGAGCGGTACGCCGGGGTGAGGTGCCCGCGGCTGACCTGGTTCCTGGGGCGGTGGATTACGCATGGTGACTGGTACCCAGACCATGTGCTGCGGCTGTTCCGGCGGGAAGCGGGCCGCTGGGGGGGGAGCGCCGAGCATACAAATGTCGAGGTGACTGGGGCGGTCCGTACCCTGCGAGCGGACCTACTGCACTTCAGCAATCCGACCGTGAACGGGTATGTGCAGAAGATCCCGTACTATGCCGATCTGTACCTCCAACGGCAGTTGGCGGAGGGGACGCGATGGAACGCGCCGGCGGTGGTCTTCCGAGTTGGCTGGCGGTTCTTCCGGTCCTACTTCCTGAAGCGCGGATTCCTCGATGGGTATCCCGGGTTCTTCCTGGCTGCTTCGACAGCTTACGGGGCCTTGGTGCGGCACACGCGGTTGTTCGAGCATCAGCAACCCCGGGACCCTCCTTGACTCGGAAACGCCACCTCAGGCTCCCACAGCACGGATAACTGACCGCGAAACACGCCAGACACGCGAAGGGAGGGGAGGATTTCCATTCCCAACAGCGCGCGAGCGCCTCGGGTCCGGTCAGTTGGTATTCTTTCGCGTGGTTCGCGCTTTTCGCGGTCGATCCTCCCGGATGCCTCGGTTGCGGCGAAATCCGGGCGAGCCGCGGTTCCTTGCGGCGGGGCGGATTCCCGACCTAGGCTTGTGCCGCGCGATGGCGAATCCTCCCAGCACCCTGAACGTCGGTTGCGGCCAGATCCGCATCGCGGATTCCATCGGGATCGACTTCGACCCGGAGACTGTGGCCGATGTGATCCACGATCTGGAGGTGTTCCCCTGGCCCTTTCCCGACCGGAGCTTTGACCGGATCGTCTGCTCCCATGTGCTGGAGCACCTGCGCGCGCCCTGGAGGGCGATGCGGGAATTGACGCGGCTGGCCCGGCCCGGGGCGCGGGTGGAGATCGCCACGCCCCACTATTCCTCGCCGGATTCGTGGGGCGACATCACCCATTACATGCATTACAGCCTGAAGACTTGGGAGCCGTACTACCGGCCCCAGAAGCCAGGCGTGCCGGCGCCTTTCGAGCTGCTCTCCCGACGCCTCACCTTCGGGCGGGGGTTGCCGTCGCTTGCGGGTCGGATGATCGCTGCCGCCTGCGGGCTGTCGTTCTACGAGAAATATGTCTGCCTGATCCTTCGCGCAGGCAACATGGAGTTCGTCCTTCGGCGGGTGGGCTGAGCGCGGCGAGGGAAGGCCGTCCGGGATGATCTACGACACCTTCCTCTTCTACAACGAGCTGGAATTGCTCGAGCTGCGGTTGCGCGAATTGGCCGGGGTGGTGGACCGGTTCGTGATCGTGGAATCGCCGCGGACGCACAGCAACCAGCCGAAACCCCTCGTCTTCGCCGAGAACCGTGAGCGCTTTGCCGACTTCGCCCACCAGATCATCCATGTGGTGGTGGCGGATGATCCAGCCACCCTGGCCGCCTGGGCCCCCGGGGGACCGCGACGATTCGCGATCGAGGATCACGACCGGCGTTCGATGAGCCGCGGATTGGACGGCTGCCGGCCCGACGACGTGATCCTGACGGGTGACGTCGACGAGATCCCAAGGGCGGAGGCACTGCGGGCTGCGGTGGCCGCCCTGCGGTACCGCGACGACCCGCTGAGCCGGGCCTGGAGTGGACTGCTGCGGCAACCGGCGGTGGTGCGGCACGCGCGCAACCTGTTCAAGAAGCGCCACCCGCTCGTCACCGTCTTCGAGCAGCGGATGTACTACTATTTCCTGAATTGTGCCTGCGTGAACCGGCCCTGGTGGACGGGGACACGGATGACGTTCCGCCGCGACTTCACGTCGGGGTACGACCTGCGTCGTTGGGGGGGGCGGAGGATCCCGGACGCGGGTTGGCATTTTTCCTACATGGGCGGGGTGGAGCGGATCCGGGCCAAGATCGCCGCCTACGCGCATCAGGAGTACAACCGCCCCGAGTTCATGGATCCGGCGGCGATTGCGGGAAGGATCGGGCCTGGGCAGGACCTTTTCGGCGACGGCACCGAATTGGAGTGGGTGAACCTCGACGACACCTTTCCCCGTGACATCCGGGACCACCCCGACCGCTACCAGGCCTGGCTCGGGCCGCCAGGGGGTGCATCCAGAAGTTGTGGGTGACCGGATACCAAAGCGCCGCCTCGCCGGGCTCCTCGGCGCACTCCAAGGCGCGCCGCCGCTTTGGTCCGGTCCACCGCACCGACAACCTGTGGATGCTCGGGCCGCCAGGGTGAGGGGCGGAGAGGGCTTGGCAGGACCCGGTGGCAGGGGTTGACTCGGCGTCCATGAGTTCCGTCCCGCAGATCATGAAGACTCAATCGCTTTTGGCCGCAGTCCTCGGGGCCCTTCTGGCGATGGCTCCCGGCGCGCTGGCCCAGAAGTCTCCAGCGCGCGGCGTGAACCGGGTCGATTTCCAGGGTTGGGAGGCACTCACCTTCGAGG
>JBBQML010000151.1:0-8350 GCA_038328885.1 Verrucomicrobiota bacterium
CGGCTGTCCCTGGACCGATACGGGTTGAACTCCATCCCATGCCGATTAGCGTTTTCGCCATGCGGCGCTACGAACCTGGGATGCTCGATCCTTGTCTTCGCGAGGTTCTTGATCTCCAAAACGCGGACGATCTGAAGCGGCAGCTGGCGTTGATCCCGACCGTCCGGCTGAAGTCGCCGCGCAAGAGCGATGTTGTCGACGCCCTTATCCGCTGCTTGGTGGGGGCAGATCTGCGGGAACTGTGGAACCGCCTGAGCCCGTTGGAGCAATCCGCGGTGGCCGAAGCCGCCCACGAAGCAGACGGGACTTACGACCAGGGCGCCTTTCACGCCAAGTATCACGAGTCGCCGGCATTCGAGATACAGGGAAAGCACTCTTGGGACCCGCGACCGACCTTGATTCGCCTTTTCCTTCACCCGGCCGAGAATGGTCGGAGGTTCATTCCCAAGGATCTGCGCGAGAAGCTCGCCAGCTTCGTTTCCAAGCCCCCACCGGCACAATTGGCCAGCTTGGAGGAGATCCCCGCGCAGGCTCCTCGGATGCGGAACTCACGCCGTTTCGACGCCGCGAAGCGCACGACAATCTACGAATCGCACGAGGCGCCCCTGGTCCAGCGTCTGACGGAGCAGGCTGCCATCCAGGATCTCCGAACGACCTTGCGACTCATCGATCAGGAGAAGATCCCGGTCAGCACCACGACGCTGCTCCCGTCGAGGGCTTCGATGACGCTTCTGCGCGATCTGCTTCGCGAGGGTGACTTCTTCGAGTTGACCGAGAAGGTCAACGACTGGGATCCGGAGATCGGCCCGATGAAAGGGTTCTCGTGGCCGCTGCTCGTTCAAGCGGCCAAGCTCGCCATCCTCCGGAATGGGAAGCTCTCATTGACGAAGCTCGGGCGAAACGCACTCGTGGAGCCACCGGCGGAGCGTCTCCGCGATATCTGGGAAGCCTGGCTCACCAACAAGATCATCGATGAATTCAGCCGCATCGACACCATCAAGGGCCAAAAGGGCAAGGGTCGGACAGGCTTCACGCCGCCCGCGGAGCGACGCCTGACGATCCGGAACGCGCTGGCCGAGTGTTCCGTTGGAGGATGGGTCGAGACGGCTGAATTCTCACGCTACTGGTCCCTCAGCGAAAGCAAGGCCCTCGAAGCGGTCGAAAAGGGGGCCCGGGTTGGCGAATTCCGCGCCTTTCTGAGTGCCTGCGACCCACAACCATTGCCCGAGGCTGTCGAGGCCTTTCTGATCTCCGTCGAACAACGCGGCGCGGCTTGCGTCTGCAAGGGCAGTTGCCTCATGGTGGAATGCGCCTCGTCGCAGATCGCCGAAGCCATTGCCCGCGACTCCCGAGCCGGAACGCTCTGTCGCCGCACCGGTGATCGGAGCCTTGTCATTCCCGCGGACAAGGAGGAGTCGTTTCGCGCAGCCATCAACGGACTTGGTTGCGGGATGCCTCGTGTTTAAGCGTAGGCCGAGGTGGATCGCCGAAGCCCCTGTGCAAAGTGAGGTCACCTGCCGGAGTTCGGACCCGGTGCCCCGGTGGATCGAGCAATTCCGCCAGGCACGAGCTGTCACCGCATCCCACCGCCGGCCATGAACCGTTCGAGGTGGGAGAGTGCTTCCTCCAGCGCGGGTAATCGCTTCGCCATCCGGATTTCAATTTCCAGGGCGCTACACACGCCCTGAATAACCGGGCGCCACCTCGGGTTTCGGAGGACGACCTTCGAAGGGAGCCGCGGCGATTGCAGCAGCAGGGAAACAAACACCTCCCCGGTGGCGACTCCCGGGGCGACACCACCCGGTTTGGCCTGGGCTCCAATAACGATTCCGCTCCTCGATTCCACCAGCACAGCCATGCGGCCGAAGCAAGGTCTACCGTCCTCGATACACGAAGCCCTCGGCATCAACGCCGAGTCGAACTCAAAGACCAACCCTGGAGTGAGCGGCAGCTTCCGGAGTCGATCCAGTTCATGCTGGGGGGGAGTAAAGGGAGACAAGGGTGGATCTGGTAGCCTTATGCAGGAGCGCCAATCCAGGTCGTCCAGTTTCAACGGGCGGTCCGGCAGTTCCGCCGGCAGGAACGGCAGTTCGTGGGTTGATCGCCCCTCGAACATCGACGGGTTCGCTTCGAAGAGCCGGTAAAACGCCATCAACCGGGGCAGATCCCGCAACAGTTGGTCGGCTTCGGCCTGATCGATGTGCCAGGGATGCCAACCCGGAATCGTTGATCGGAACTGCGGCCAGCGACTCCCTCTGCCTGCGGTCTTGAAGCCGGCGGCCTTCAACATTCCGAGGTCTTCCTTCACCAACTCGCGCTTGGTGACGAACTCCAGCTTCAGGCAGTCCAGGGCCTCCACGGCGTTGATGTCGTGCGGGTCGAAATCGTCATCGAGGACCTTCAGCAGCCAACCGATTCCCGTCCGGCGGTAAATGACAGCGGCGAAAACCTCCTTGGCGTTCCCGAGGGAGTTGGCGAGCCGGTATTCGCGGTCACCAGCGTCCACCAACCCCACCCATTCGCTGTCGCTGGCGAATTCCCACGGTGCCAACTTCTCCAGTTCTTCAGCAAGATGAAGGAGCGCACCCCAGGTGGACGGATCAACCGGGGGTGCAGGAGCAAACTTGGGCATGGTACACGGTGGGTTTGGTGCGATGTGAAGACTGATCGTCGCCGCCCTAACGTCCATGGTTTCGGGCCCGCCGGCAACTCCCGGACCTCCTGCTCGCGACTACGGCAGATCTCAGAATCAACCAATTGCGTATCAGGGACTTGAACGATCCAAAAAAACCGACACAGCCACGTCAACCGAGCCGTGGGCGAGCAGCGCCGGGTGGTGCCGGAGTACTGAGCGAGTTGTTGGAGGTTAGGGTCGGAATCGGCCGCTTAGCCGCTTAGCCGCTTAGATCTTAGCCATCTAGGCCAAGTTTTGCTGACGAATCAAGCGTACTGTTTGATTGAGGCCTCACAAATACAGGAGGCCCAGTTCGCGCATGGAAACATAGTCCCGCGGCCGCTCCGTGGTTCGACGCCCCAGGACAACGTGGTCGGGAACCTCGATGCGCAACAACTGTCCCGCTCGGACGAGATCTCGGGTCATCCGGATGTCTCCTTCGCTCGGTGTCGGATCCCCGCTGGGATGATTGTGCGCGAAGGCCACCGCGGCGGCTTTGGCCGAGATGGCGGGGCCGAAGACCTCACGAGGGTGAATCAACACGGTATCGAGAATCCCCTGGGCGATCCGGTGATCGGCGATCAACCGCCGCCGGGTGGTCAGGCAAAGGACGTGGAAGTACTCGACGGTCGAGAGGCGGTGCTCCTCCCGGAGAAGATCGGCGATGCGCTCCGGCGTGTCGATGAGGGGAGCCTCCGCTTGAGCCTCGCGAGAGAGCCGCGACGCCAGCAGGAACGCCGACTTGATCGCCGCCGCGCGGGACGGACCCACGCCCCGGATCTCCCGCAGTTCGTCGAACGAGGCCTGCGCCAGGCTGGTCAGGCCCCCATAACGCTGGAGCATGGCGGCGGCGGCTGACCTGCCGGCCAAGCTGGAGAGGAGTTGTTCGTTCGAGGCCTGATCGAGGGACTGCACAGCGGAACTTCCGAAGCGGGGATACAACCTGATCCGCATGCTACCACAGGGGCGGACGCTAAGGAACCGGGTGGCAGGGACTTGGGCGTGAAGCCGGTCCCGTTGACTCGTCACGGCGATCTGCGGGATAGTCAACTTGGAGGTTTTCTCCCGGTCCCCTGAGGTCGTCGGAATCCGTGTGCGGTTTCCGGCGGTGCCGTCTTCGACCCTTGGCGATTTTCCGTTTGTCGGCGGGTCCTGTGTGGACCCGATGCGAACGGGGATGCTCTTCGGTCGGGAACTCGACGGTGCCGCCCTGCACCGATCCGAAGAGTCTTCAACGAAACGCACCCGGGGATTCTCCCGGCGGGCGGCGTTCGAAAGGAGACGGCCCATGAACCTCAGTCGAACCACCCAATTCAAGGCGGAAGCCTTGTCGTGGGAAACGCTCCAGTACCGCGCGCCGAGCATTTTCGCGGCGACCCCAATGCTGGGAGTGAGCGACCGCTACACGTTCGTCCCCACCGCCCGGATCGTCTCCGGATTGCGGGAGATGGACTGGGTGGCGGTGGATGTGGAGGAACAGCGCATCCGCCAGGAGAAGCGCCGTGGATTCCAAAAGCACCTGATCCGCTTTCGTCTGGCCGGGCAGATCGCCTCGCTGGACGAATGGAACGTCGAACTGGTGCTGGTGAATTCGCACGACGCCGGTTGCGCGTACCAACTGCACGCCGGGATCCACCGCCGGATCTGCTCCAACGGTCTGGTGGTCAGTGACGGCGGCTTCGAGGCGCTCCGGTTCCGGCATGCGGGACTGACGCCCGATGTCGTCGTCACGGCGAGCCTGCGGCTCCTGGAGGAGATGCCCCGATTGGGAGGGCGCATCGACCTCTTTCGGGGCCGGACGATGGAACCGTCCGAGTGCCTGGCCTTCGCCGAACGGGCGATCCGACTTCGCTACCCAGCGGACGTCGAGGCGCCCATCTCGCCCGCCACCCTCTTGGAGGCACGGCGGCTGGAAGACGAAGGCTCGGACCTCTGGCATACGCTGAACCGCTGCCAGGAGAATCTGATCCGAGGCGGCGTCGCTGATGGCCATCGGGACCGACACGGAAGGATTCGGTCGGTCCGGGGCCTGCGGGGCATCGATTCCAAGGTGGACCTGAACAAGGGCGTCTGGAGTCTCGCGGAGCGTTTCGCCAACGGTGAACCGCTGTCCGATTCGTCGGCCGTCAGCGTCACTGCTTGAACGCGCCGGTTGTTGAGAGGGTTAAAAGCTTTCGGGGATCGTGCCGTAAACAATCCTCAACCCAATCGGCCTTGCCCCGCACCCCGCGCGCCACCGACGAGGCGCACAGCGGAAATGTTCCCTGGCCGATCCGGAAACCGACCGCGGTTGCCTGCGGCGCTGCCGGCCAAATCACCCTCATCGCTCAGGGCTTCACCTTGAGGCCGGCCGCCTTCGCCAGCCCGGACTGTCGGTCGTCGAAGGTCAGGAACTCGGTTGCCTTCAACGAGAGCGCGATTCCGACGTGCAGGAGATCGATGCTGCGCACGCCCAACTTCTCGGTGTACTCGGCCGCGAGATCCTCCGACTCGCGGAACGCGTCGGTCCAGGGGATGGGTATGTGGGCGAGGACGCCGGAGCCCAGATCGGATTCGATCTCCTGGAATGCCAGCTTCCGCTGCTCGGCGTTCAACTCTCCGCGGAACACCCGCAGTCGGAGAGCGTTGCGCAGTTCGAGGCGATGGAGCGGGGTGAACGGCAACGGGTCCCGCGCCTTCCGCAACCAGGCCAGCGCCCGGTCGGAATCCGCGTGGGGCGTGTACACGCGAGCCAGGAAACTCGTGTCGGCATAGGCAGGCATGGCGGCGAAAACGATCGGAGATGGCCCGACGGGGCTTCACCATGCGCGCGATTGCCGTTCCTCGACCACAACATCGCCGGAAACGATCAGGTCCCCGTAGATGCGCTTCAAACGGCCAGCGAAATCAGGCTGCGTTCGGGCCTTGGCCTTCTTGGGGCTCGGCGGTGGGGAAAGGAGGGCGATGGTCCTGCCGCGTTTGGTGATCTCGATGGCCTCCCCCTGCTCCACGAGGGCGAGAACGGTCCCGAACTCGTGCCGCAACTGCCGCAAGGTCGCCGTCTTCATGTGTAACAAGAATGTGCAACATGGTGGCGGTGTCAATGTCGGGATTCCGGCGACCCGGGCGGCTTCCGCCGGTCGGGTCGGTTGATTTGAGGGGACAAGGCCTCAGGCCTTGATCTCTCTCCAAGCCCGGCAAAGTCGCCCGCGCGCAGGTCCTAAGCGTGAGCCTCTGGGCGGGGCGAGGAGGGTCAAGGTGGAGGCGCCCTGCATCCAACCTGGATTCACCGCGCACTACCTTGACGCCCGCAGCACCGCCATACAATGGACCCAGAAACGCTGCGCGCCGGTGAAACTATTGCGGTACGCGTCATGCCGCCAAGCTATGCACCATTTCCCACGGATGCTGCACCCGGTACGGCACCCCCTCCTCGTGCAGCAGGAGCGGTTCAGTGGCGGCGACACGCTTGCCGGCATCGAGCAACGCACCGACCTCACGACGAATGAACGGGACCATTTGCGGCCAGGTGATGCGGTGCATCTCCACCGCGTTCACGCCGTCGGGAATGGGCACCGGGTGCGAACGCGCGACGAATTCGCCGCCGTCGATCACGCTCGTAACTCTGTGGATCGTCAGGACCAGGTGCTGGCGCCCGTCGCGCACCATGGCGGCGATCGGGTCCGGACCGGGATACGACGGCCACGAGTCGCCACTGTGATGAGAGTTGTAGAAGCCGAGGGCCGGGAAGCAGATCAGGGCGTCGGGGATCTTCTGACCGAACGTGGCCATGAGGCAGAGCTGCGGCTGCCAGTCATCGAGGAATGTCCGGAAGAACTCCGGCGTCTTCACCCGGTCGGTAAACACCGGCAGGCCGTGTGCCCGGGCGAACCGTGGCACGAGCAATTCGTCGTCGCGCGTGTGCGGGTACTTCCACAGGCGCACCGCCGGGTGGGTGAACGCCTGCTGAGGGTCGTCGGTGGCGATCCCGACAATCTCGACGCCGCCGGCCAAGGGCCCGAGCAGAAGTTCGCGGAGAACGTGGTAGCCGCCCAGGAAGCTCCCGAAGACGGCGACGCGTGTCCTGGACGGCGTGGGCGTGAGCGGATAGGCGGGGAACCGGAGCGGCTGAGCTCCGCCCGAGGGGAGGAACGGCGACGGATTCATGGTAGCAGTGCGAGCATGGCCGGCGCAAGAAATCCACCAGTGGGAGAACCCAGGCCATCTCCGCTCCCCGGCCCAACCGGAGGGTGGTGCCGTCCGCCAGTCCGAGTTCGGCGGTCCACGCTGTCTGCGGCCCCGATGCGCCAGGGAGCACCAACTCCCGAAACACCGGTGCCTCCGTCTCCGCCACCCGCGGCTTTCGGCCGTCGTATACCCAGTAGTGCAGTTGCCCGGCGCTCAGCCCGTGCTCAGCCGCGAATCGCTTCAACCCGAGCCCGCTGGCGCGATACGCTTCGACCCATCGCGCACGCTCCGCGCCGCGATCCGTTCCAGCTCCATTGCGATCAAACTTCATCCCGCAACTCTATCCGCGTCCGGGCCAACGAACAGATGCAGCTCGTTTACCGCTTACTTTCGGATGAGGTCGAAGGCGGGATCCTTGATCGCCGTTTCCCAGCGGTGGCGGCCTTCCCCTTTCTTGGTCCTGACGTGGGCCTCCATGGCGGCCTGCCAGGTGCGCTTGGAGATCTCGGGATCACCGGCAGCAAGGTAGGCCCGGGCGATGTGCCGGTTGATGAGCGGGGTCTCGTGGGCTTCGTTCTTGGCGTGGAGAAGGCGGGCGGCCGCATTCGGGTCGGCGGTCGTGAGGGTTTCGCGTTTCCCGGTCTGGCGGTCGATTGCCCGATGGTGATGCCCAACTGGTGAGCGTAGACGATCCCCGCGAAGAAACGCCCATCGCGCTGGCGCAGGGTGGCCTCGGCGAGCAAGTCCTCGTCCTGACTGAAAAGGACACGGCCTAACTGCGCAGCACGATCAAGCAACTCCGGGTCCGGCAGAGGCGTCGCACCGTCCATCTGCGCCATCAGTATATCCACGCCCCGAAGCACGAGGGCTCGCGTGATGGCGCTCGGAACATGGATATCCATGTACAGGCCAACGCTCACGGCAGCTTGCCAAGCTCTCGCAAACACGCTTCCGGATCGGAGAGTCGACCGCCTCAGCACGGCGCAGCCGGTGCTCCCGGAGTCGAGCCTGGATGCCAGCATCCAGTTCCTCGCGGTTGTCGTGGTAATACGCCAGCGCAGCATGGATCTGCCCAAGGGAGAGGTGCGGATGCTGGAAGTGGATTTCCTCCGGGCTCCAGCCGTGCGCGAGGTGATCGAGGGCAACCTCGATGACCTTCGTGTTGGTGTCATCGATCCACGCCAATCCTCGGGCATCGAGCCAGATGTGCGCGGCGGCCACCGGTGCGTTTGTGGGCATTTCCGAAGTCCAGAGGTCACATTACTGCCGGCGCCGCCGAGGGACAATGGTGTTCATGCGGCCGAGCTCATCCCGCAGATCCGCCGAAAGTCGGACCGCCCCGGCATCGGTCTTCGCCTGCCTCGTTGTCGGCTGTCCCTGGACCGATACGGGTTGAACTCCATCCCATGCCGATTAGCGTTTTCGCCATGCGGCGCTACGAACCTGGGATGCTCGATCCTTGTCTTCGCGAGGTTCTTGATCTCCAAAACGCGGACGATCTGAAGCGGC
>JBBQML010000152.1:0-8324 GCA_038328885.1 Verrucomicrobiota bacterium
GACGGTTCCCCGCTGATCAACCGGTGGCAGGCGGATGCCCGCGCACAAATAGCCATAGCTGGTCAGTGACGCGGAGGCGACCGAGGCGATCGTGGAGGTTCGGCGGATCTGGTATTCATACTGAGTTCCCACCGTGACCGAAACGTCAGTCCACGACACGGCCGTGCGGGGGACGGAAACGGCGGGCCCCCAGCCGGCTTCGGTGCGCAGCTTGCGTGAAATCTGATAGCCGGTGGCCCTGGGTTCAGCAGGCCACGACAGCACGAGCGCGGGCGGATTTTCCGCGGCGGTTGCCTCCACGAGGACCGTGTAGTCCTTTGTGGTAGCGGCCCGCGTTGGGATTGCCCAAAGCCAAGCCGCTGCCACCAGAACGAACCGAATCGTCAGTCGGGAGGGACGCCCCCAAGCAGGGGCGTTTCGCGGGGTGCCCGAGGTCCAAACTTTTGCCGGGCGGGCGGCGTCTGCGGACGGATCGCGAGTCATTCTTAAAAGGCTCCTTGAAGACGAACCCGAATCCAACTGGAATCCCACTAACGGTGCATCCCTAAGTTGTGGGGACCACTCTAGGGTCATCTAGCTCATCTTCTACAGTTCGAAAGGCGACCCGGTTGATAGTCAACGCCTTGCGAAGACACTTCAGGCTCTTGGCACTACATTTCCATGTCCAGCGGGCGTCTTCATGAGAGTTGGCGCAGCGTCGGCGGAACCGCGGCCCCAGCAGCCGCGAAGGCCTTATGGTCCACTCCTAGGGGTCAGTCCCACATATTATTAGCAGAAGCCGTCCGTGATGAACCGCGGCGAGCGGCGGAAGGCGATTCTGCGATACGGCAGGGACCGGGACCGGGCCGCCGGATTTCCGGTCGGGAACAGAACTCTTCGACGGATTCCAAGGCTAGGGCGCGTAGGCTAGGTTCACTCCTCCGGGCTCCGGTCAGGCGCTTCCGGCGATCCAGGCGGCGACACGCCGCCGAATTCGGTTCAGGTGCGCGCAATCGATCTCGCCGATCCGGCCCATAAGCACATAAGTCAGTCGTCGAGCGCTCCGGAGTCTCAGCCAGGAGGAGGACCGGCCGTGGGTTGCCTTCTGCAGAACCCTGCAGAACCCGTCTGGGGAAGACGGACAGATAATGGCAATCTGTCCGGCCGCTTTTATTGTCATTTCGAGGGAGCAGGAGATCGGCAGCAACTGTTCGTATGAAAGTGTTTGCTTCCTCCTGTGAACCAAGGAGTTGGAGAACAGTCATCTGGCCCGGCCACGCGCCAGATGCGCTTGGTGTGCTCATTCCGGCTGATAGCGAGCGGCGGGTGGTGGGATCTTCGTTGAAGGGATGCCGCGAAGCTCGGCTGCCACCCCACTGCACGCGCCGCCGGGAGGGCACATCCACGCCGCCGGCGCGCGCTCCTTCGCCCACCCGGGAACGGCGGAGGGATGGTGACGGCTCGGATGGTTCGCCGGGGCCGCGCCACGGGAGCCCGACACCGCGGGCTGGACACGCGGCCGGGAAACCTGACCTTTGCATGCAAAAGGACCCGATGAGAATCCAGCACTCGAACCCGCTCGCTCGCACCGTCGTGCTCTCGGCCGCACTGTTCGTCTGGGCGACGAGCGCCCGCCCCGCCGAGGCGCCGGCCACACTGAAGGACGCCTTTCAACCCCACTTCCTGGTCGGCACGGCCATCAACCGCAGCACGGCCACGAGTAGGGCCGGCCGCCGGACCCTGGAACTGGTCGGCAAGGACGTCGCGCTCGTCCGGTCGCAGTTCAACCAGGTCACCGCCAAGAACGACATGAAGTGGCAGCTCATCCATCCGCAGCCGAGCGCGGAGGGCTACGACTTCGGCGCGGCCGATGCCTTCGTGGATTTCGGCGTGGGCAACCGGATGCTGCTGGTCGGCCACACGCTGGTCTGGCATTCGCAAACGCCCGACTGGGTCTTCGCCGGCACCAATCCGCCTCCGGCGGGCACCGGCCCGACTCCGGCGGCAGCCAGTACCAACGCCCCCGGCGGCAGGCGCTTCGGCCGTGGTTTCGGCGGGCCGTACGCCGGGCCGCGGGCGTCGCGCGACGAATTGCTTGAGCGGATGCGGGATCACATCCGCACGGTCGTCGGGCGCTACCAAGGCCGGGTCAAGGTCTGGGATGTGGTGAACGAGGCGATCGCCGATGGTGGGGGGCCGAACCTGCTGCGGAACTCGCTCTGGCTGCAGATCCTCGGGCCGGACTTCATCGCCAAGGCGTTTCAATACGCTCACGAGGCCGATCCGGACGCGATCCTGCGCTATAACGACTATGGCCTGGAGGACCCGGCGAAGCGCCGGAAGCTCATCACCCTGGTGAAATCCCTCCAGCAGCAGGGGGTTCCGGTCCACGCCATCGGCTCGCAGGCCCACCTCAATCTGTCGACGAGCCTCGAGGACATGGATCAGTCGCTGACCGAGATGGCGGCCCTGGGCCTGCCGATCCACATCACCGAACTGGATGTCAACAGTTCTTCCGGCGGGCAGCGCGACACGGGCGCCGACATCGCCGCCAATGCCGCCGCCACGCTGGGCGACTTGGTGACCCGCGCCAGCCAGCGGCAGGCAGAAGCGTACGCTGGGCTTTTCCGGGCGTTCCTGAAGCACCGTGACTCCGTGAAGATGGTCACTCTCTGGGGCGCGAATGACGCGGTGTCGTGGCGCGCAGCGGGCCGGCCCCTGCTGTTCGATGGCGACAACCAGCCCAAGCCCGCCTTTGACGCGGTGATCAGGGTCGCCCGAGAGGCCGCGCCGAAGGGCGACTAGGTAGGCATCCTTTCCGACGAAGCAACCGCGCCAGGCCTCTCCAGTTTCACCGGCGCCTTCGTCGGGGTGGCCTGCCAGGACCTGTCCGGTACCGCGCTTCCGGCAGACTTTGACTTCTTCGACTACCGGGAGCGCGAATACCGTCCGGGTCCGTTCGACGCCGCCCGGGCCTGAATCCCGTCGGCACGGCGGCGCCCGCCTTGGGCCGCCACGCCTGGAAGTCCGGGGCCGTGACGAGGAGATTAAGCTCGGGCAGGGCTTCGTAGATTCCCCAGTTCATGCTCCAAGCCCCCACAAGGCCCGCGACATTCGGGCTGTTTCGTTCCAACGAACCGCCAAAGCGGCCCGTTTGCCGCCTCAACGGTTGGCCTCGTCCTCGAAGTCCGCCGTCGTCCATCTCCCTGCATCGAGGTCGATGTCCAGGCCACGGCATTCCACTTGCCACAAAGACCGTGAGGGAGACTGCTTGCCAAGCCGACATGGGTAGCATCGCCACAGCGCCACAGGTGGGGGGGCATCCACTCCCTCAATCGAAGACCAAAGTGCAATCAAACGGAAACATCCTATGAGCAAACCCAGTTCGATCCGACTCACGCGGCGTCAGTTTCTCACCCGGGGGGCGACGGCGGCGGGTGCCGTCGCGATGCCCTGGATTGTCCCAGCCTCCGCGCTGGGGCGCGGCGGAAGCGTCGCTCCAAGCGAACGCATCGTCATGGGCGGCATCGGACTCGGCGGCCGCGGTTCCTATGACCTGAGTGCGATGCTGGGTCAGAAGGATGTGCAGTGGGTGGCCGTCTGCGACCTCGTGAAGGAACGACGCGACGCGGCCAAGAACAGCGTCGATACCGCTTACGGCAACAAGGATTGCGCCGTGTATGGCGATATGCGCCAGATGCTGGCCGAGCGGACGGATTTGGATGCTGTCCTGATTGCCACGGGAGACCGCTGGCATGCGCTGGCTTCGGTTTGGGCGATGCAAGCGGGCAAGGACGTCTATTGTGAGAAGCCCGCCTGTCTCACGATGGCCCAGGGGCAGTTGGTGGTGGAAGCCGCCCGACGTTACGGCCGGGTCTTTCAAACGGGTGCGCAGCGTCTCAGCGAGCCTCATCATGTCTTTGCCATCGAAATGGCCCGCTCCGGCCGGTTGGGCCCCATTCATACGGTCTATGCCGACATCCGCTGGCGCGACGGAATGCGCCGGGACTGGTTGCCGGCCGAACCCGAGCCCCCCCGGGATGAACTGGACTGGGATGCCTGGATCGGTCCCTGCCCTTGGCGACCCTTCAACAAAGGTTATCTTGGCGGCGGGTGGTACCACTTCCACGATTTCGCCACCGACGTCGCAATGTGGGGGGCACACACGGTGGCCCAGGCCCTGGCGGGACTCGACATGGCCAACGTGTCCTCGATCGAGTTCGAGTATGCCGGGCCGGACGCCACGATGGTGACCCGTCTCTCCAACGGGGTGAAACTGGTGCTGTTCCGGGTCAGCGGGTCGGTGTGGGATCCGTGCGAGTACTGGCATGGCGCCTGTGGCGAACGCTTTGACGGTCCCGAAGGCTGGGCCGCCGCGGCCGACGGTTATGCCCGCCCCGATGTCTCCTCGCCCGCGCTGTTGCTCGAATACAAGCAGGTGCTGGCGGAATACACGGCCCGCACCCAGCGCCCTCTGAACCACGTGCGGGACTTCCTGGACTGTATCCGGTCGCGCCGGTCCACGGTGGCGAATCCCGAGGTCATGTCCCGGTCCATGAACATCTGTTTGGCGGCCGACATTTGCGAACAGTTGAAGCGCAACCTGAAGTTCGACCTCGGCAAGGCTGAGTTTGTCAACGATCCCGAAGCCAATCGGCTGCGGTCCCGTGCCATGCGCGCCCCGTACGCGGTTTGATGGAACCTTCCAAGACACCCTGTCATGAGACCGCTCCTCTTCGCCCTTCTCCTTCTCGCCGGCACCGCCTTCGCCCAGGAGGATAAACTCATCGCTGTTTTGAAGTCGGATGCGCCCTTGAACGACAAGGCTGATGCCTGTCAGGAACTGGCGCGCGTCGCCACCCGGCAGGCCGTGCCGGTGCTGGCCACCCTGCTCGCGGATGAGCAGCTCTCCCACCGGGCCCGGATCGCACTCGAACCGATCGCCGATCCATCCGTTGATACCGTGTTGCGTCAGGCGCTCGGTCAACTCAAAGGCCCGTTGCTCCTGGGCGTCATCCACAGTCTCGGCGTCCGCAAGGACACACAGGCCGTGGAACCGCTCGCGAGTCTTCTGGCTGGGACCTCTCCCGCCGTGGCGCAGGCCGCGGCGCGGGCCCTGGGCCGCATCGGGGGCGTGGCGGTGCCGGCGCTCGAGGGTGCCTTGTCCACGGGTTCGCCGGTCACCCTGGCTGCCGTCTGCGAAGGGCTGTTCCGCTGTGCCGAGGCCATGCCCGCTCCCCAGGCCGCTGCCATCTACGGCAAACTCCGAACGCTGCCAAACCTGCCGCACCACCTGCACGTCGCTGCCTTGGGTGGGGCGATCCGGAGCCTCGGCAACCAGGGAGTGCCCCTGGTGGTCCAAGCCATTCGGACTGGCTCGCCCGTGCCGGCCGCCGATGCTATCCGCATGTCGATGGACCTCCCGGGCACTGAGGTGACCCAGGCACTGGTCGGGGCTCTTGCCGAGGCGGACGAGGAAACGCAGATCTTGTTGCTGCAAACACTGGGCTATCGGGGCGACCCCACCGCGGCAACCGCGGTGGTCGCTCTCGCTCGGAGCGGCTCCTCCCACCGGCGCATCGCGGCGATCCGAACCCTGGTGCAGCTTCGCAATTCTTCGTCGCTCCCGGTGCTGGCCGCACTGGTCAAGGATCCCGAGCCGACCGTGGCGGAGGCGGCGTTCGCCGGGTTGACCGGATTGCCTGGCCACGAGGCCGACGCCGCGGTCGTGGCGCTGTTGACCGGGTCGGAGGCGAAAACCCGCATTGCCGCCATTGGCGCGGTTGGGCAGCGCCGAATCACGGCAGCGCTCCCGGCATTGTTGAAGGCGACGGGGGACGCTGATGCCGGGGTGGCGAGCGCCTGCTTCGAAGCACTCGGCGAACTTGGCGGGGTGGCGGAGATTCCCGGCGTGGTGAAGGCGCTTTCGGAAACCACGGCTCTGCAGGCAGGTGAGAATGCGTTGATCGTGATCTGTGAGCGGCAACCGGACCCCACGGCCTGTGCGCACCAACTGCTGCCGGATCTCGCAACCGCGAAGGGCGAACCGAAACTCGCACTGCTGCGCGTTCTGGGTACCCTGGGCGGTCCACAGGCGCTGGACGCCGTGCGCGCGGCGGCGACCCATTCGGACGAGTCCGTCAGGGAAACGGCGTGGCGGGCGCTCTGTGGCTGGCCGACGCCCGAGGCATTGGCCGATCTGGCGCGGATGACCCGGACAACCGCAGATCCAAAGCTCAAGAACCTCGCCTTGCGCGGCCAGCTTCGGCTGATCCCACTGCAGACCGTGACCGCAGCGCAGCAGGCCGCGCAGATACAGGAATTGCTCCCGGTCATCGAGCAACTCAAGGAGCAGCACCTCGCGCTGTCGACCCTCGGCGGACTTCATTGCGCAGAGTCACTGGCACTCGTCGTGCCCTACCTGAGCAGGACAGGGTTCAAGGAAGAAGCGAGTGTCGCGGCGGTGGCCATCGCCGAAAGCATCGTGGCCAGTCACCCGGCGGAAGTCGCCGCTGCCATGCCGTTGGTCCAGACTAGCAACGCGCCGCTCGCCGAGCGCGCCCGGCAGGTGCTGGCACGAGTGCCAGCGAGGGTGACCGAAGCGGGGTTCACTCCCATGTTCAACGGCAAGGACCTGACCGGTTGGGATGGCAAGCCTGGGTGGTGGAAGGTCGAGGGCGGGGTGTTGACCGCCGAAAGCACGCCGGAGAAGCCGTGCGAGGCGCCCAACTACCTCGTCTGGCGGGGTGGCCAACCGTCCGACTTCGAGTTGATCGCGGACTTCCGGCTCAGCGGCGCCGGCAACTCCGGCATCCAGCTCCGCTCCAAAGCCCTCCCCAATTGGGACACCTCGGGCTACCAGGCCGACATGAGTGGCAACGGCGATCTGGTCGGCTTCGTCTATGAGCACAACCGCGGCCTGATTGCCGGGCGCGGTGAGCGGGTCACTATCGGGCCGGTCGGGGAGCGCGTGGTGCAGAAGCTCGGAGACCCCGCCGAACTGCTCAAGACCTACAAGAACGAAGCCTGGAACACCTACCGGATCATCTGCCGCGGCGCGGAAATCACGCTGTTTATCAACGGCACGCTCATGTGCCAGTTCACGGACCACGACGCGAAGCAAGCGGCGTCCAAGGGCATCATCGCTCTCCAGATGCACCCCGGACCGCCGATGAAGATCGAGTTCAAGAACATCCGGCGGAAGGAACTCTGATCCGCGGGAACCGAGACTGGAACTGCTCCGGCGGCACCTCGTTGATTAGCCGCCCGTCCGCGTCGCCTCCCCACCGACTCGTTCCGTTCGTTCAGGGATCGATCTGGAGGACGGCGTCCTGCGTGCCATACGGGTTGGCCACGCGGAGTGTGCACTCCGGATCGTCCTGCCATTCAGCGTCGACGAGGAACCGGTATCGATGGGTGCCTGGTTGCAAGGCGACGCGGGTGCGCCAGACACCGTTCGGGCCTTTGACCAGGGCGATGGGGTTCTTCTGCCAGTGGGTGAAGTCCCCCACCAACTGAACGCTCATCGCGGTGGGCGATGTGAAGTGGAATTCCTGTTCGGGGCGGGGGTGGGATTGCCTCTGTTTCGTGGGTACTGACATCGCTACCTCCTTCCAGGCTGGGCGGAACTGGGTCCCCTGCAGTCAAATTCGGCACCGAGGTGATTCCAGGGTGTCACGGGGGCGGTTCCGATGGCTACTGATCGCATGCTGGGGAGTTGAAGGCAACGGATTGGGGGTGAACGGACGGTGGTCGCTTCGAGCGGGTCCGGTTGGGGGGTGGCTTCGGCCGGGGGTGGTGGGCGACGTGGGCGGAAAAACTTCGTCTTGCGCGGTGGGGGGCGGGGCCGGAACAATGCGTCTCCCCTGAGGCGGGGTAGCCAAGTGGTAAGGCAGGGCTCTGCAAAAGCCCCATCCGTCGGTTCGATTCCGACCCTCGCCTCCATCTGCAACTGGCGGTGCAACAAGGTGTTGCATTCGTGCGTGCGACGAGTGCCAGCAGATTTGCCAGCAAAGCGGAACCGCCGCTAAACCCCGGCAAACTCGCTTAACTCGCTGGGCGCCCGCTAACCCGCTCCAAGCCGACTGCTTTAGCCTCATGACCCCTGAGGACTAAAAGATGAAGCAGCGGTTCCGATTGTACCGCCGCCACACCGGCGGCCGGTTCTACCTCCACGACAGCGTCACGGGCAAACAGCACAGCCTGGGCACGACGGATCGCGCCGTCGCCAAACGGCTCCTTCACGCCAAGAACGAGGCCCAGCAGCAACCGGTGATCAATCTGCAGATCGCCCGCGCCTACCTCGCCGTGAGCGATCCCGGCGTCGCCACCCGGACGTGGCAGGT
>JBBQML010000153.1:0-8263 GCA_038328885.1 Verrucomicrobiota bacterium
GTAGTCGCCGTGGTGACACGGCGCATTCATTGGCGTTTCGGGGTGCCTTTGCGTTGCTCAGGGCGGCTGCCGGACTTTTATAACGGGCTGCTAGCGCGCCGGCGGCGCGTTCAGCCGCCGCCAGGACGCCATCGAGCGACGGAGATGCTCCCGGGCATCGCCGCCGATGCCGTAGCACTGGAGCCCGATCGGCCCGCGGTAGCCCATCCCGCTCAGCGTGGTGAGGAGCGCGCCCACGTCGAACGAACCCTGGTCGAGGGGCTGGATGTAGCGGTCCCAGCCCGGCTTCTCATCCCGCACATCGGCGCCGTTGATCGAGACGGCCCATAGACGCGGCAGCGCCCGCTCCAGCAAGGGCCGGTAGTCGCGGGTTTGATCCACCCTCAGCCAGTGGCAGAGGTTGAACATCACCCCCACATTCGGACGGTCCACCTGGTCGGCCACGCGGATGGAGTCCTCGATCCGCTCAATCCAGGACCCTTGGTGCGGGTAGAGCAGCAACTGGGCTCCGGACTCGCGCGCCCGGTCGGACATCTCGCGCAGGATCCCCACCGCGTGAGGGTCGACGGCCGGATCGGACGGCTTCATTCCATTCACCAGCAGGTCGAACTGCATATTTCGGCCCTTCACCAACTCCAGCACTTCCGTGAACCGCGGATCGTAGGGCGCCTTCCCCGGCCCGACTTCCACGACCATGGTGATCTGGAAAAGCTTCAGGCCTGCGGCATCGACGCTCTTCAACCTCTCCGCCACCTGGTCGAGCCAGATATGCCCCACGCCGTCGTAGCCGAGTTGCTTCAGCATCACCGCCTGCTCGTCGAACGACCGCTTTTTCGCGTCATGCCAGTCGATGCAGAAGGGGAAGAACGGCGGCGTCGGGGTGTCCGCGGCGGGTACGGGGCGCGGAAGCACGAGAATCAACGCGAGGAGGGCAACCAGGAGGGTCGGTTTCATGATCGGGCGGCGTGGTCGAAGCCAACCCCACCCCCACCTCCATCGCAACCCTGCGGGGACCGCCCCCGGTTTGCGATCGCTTCGGCCAATGGCGGGCCTACGCTCCGGCGCAGTCATGATCACTCCCGCCTCTGCTCTCCGTCGGGCATTCTTCGCTCGTGCTCTGGCTCTGTTTCTCGGCCTCCTCCCCGGCACCCTCACGGCCGTCGAGACCGACGGATTCGTCCCGCTGTTCAATGGACGCGACCTCTCCGGCTGGGTAAATGCCAACTGCGCGCCGGAGACGTGGTCGGTCCGCGACGGCGTGATCTTCTGCACCGGCCGGCCCACCGGCGCCCTCCGGACCGCCCGACAGTACGAGAACTTCATTCTGGAACTCGAGTGGCGACATCTCAGCAGTGGCGGCAACAGCGGCGTCTTCCTCTGGGGCTCGCCGATCGCTGCGCCCGGGGTCCCGTTCCTGCGGGGGATCGAAGTCCAAGTCCTCGACCACGGCTTCAACATCGGTGGCAAGAACGAGTGGTATACCACGCATGGCGACGTGTTCCCCATCCACGGGGCGACCATGAAACCGTTCGGCCGCCACAACGGCCAGCGCAGCTTCCCCTCCGAGGAACGGAGCAAGGCATCCCCGGAGTGGAACCACTACCGCATCGTCGCGACCAACGGCGTGATCCGCCTGTCGGTCAATGGCAAGGAGGTCTCCGGCGGTGAAGAGTGCGATTACCGCAAGGGGTATCTCGCCCTCGAGTCCGAGGGTGCCCCGGTGGAGTTCCGCAACGTGCGTCTCAAGGAATTGCCCTCCAACCAACCAGCCGTCGCCCTCGTCGCGCCGTTGGATCTCGGCTGGCGTCCGCTGTTCACCGGCCTGGATCTCCGCGGTTGGCGGACGAATGCGGCAACCGCCGCCCGCTGGCGGGTCGCTGGGGAGCGCCTGGCCGTACTGGGCGGCGCCCCCGACCCGACGGCGACGCTTTGGACCACCGGCGATTTCGGCAACGCCGAGTTGGTGATCGACTGGCGCGCCGCGAAACCAGGAGCCGTGCTTCCCCCGGAAGCTTCCGCCGCACCCGTCGTCCTGTGGCGCGGACCGGAGGCGGGGACGGCACCCCTCCGGCTCGTCCACACCAGTCCGGGGAACTCCCAGCGCTTTGTGATTTCGGTCACCGGCCGTCAGGCGACGGTGACTCGTGACGGCCAGGAATTGCAGCGCGCGACGTTGCCGCCGGACGCCCCGCTCCGCGGACCGCTGGGACTCCAGGTGCCGGGAGGTGCCGGCGATTTCATGAACCTCTACGTCCGGGAGCTCTGAGGCCACCGCCTACGCCATCCAGTCCCGCTGCCGATCGAGCTTCTCCGCCAGGATCCGGGTGGCGATGGCGACGTTCTCGGCCACCTGGAAGTCGAACATCCCGACCAGCGCGAAGTCGGCCCCACTCTGGAACGCGTGGCGGAACCCGGCGTTGGGATGAATCGCCCCGGCCGCCAGCACCTTGTAGGCGATCCAGGGCCGGTCCATCTCCGACATGAACCGCACGGTCTCCTCCGGGTTTCGGCACCAGTAGTTGTCGATTCCGTAGTTGTCGATGACCTCCTTGTCCTGACCTGGCTGGCGCTTCGACCAATAGTTCTCCTGGTGGAGCGTCTTCACGTAGAAATCCGGGGCGAGCTTGGCCTTTTCGACCGCTTGCACGGTCCGCAATTCGTGCCCCGCGACGCCCGCGGGCAGGCCCTGGGCGCGGATCCGTGCAAGGACTTCCCCGACCCTTCCGACGGCCCCCTCCCGAACCCATTGGTCGCCGAGGTTTCCCACCAGGAAGACCGCCGACGCTCCGGCATCCACCGCCTCCTTCACGGGGGTGTCCAGGTCGTCCTTCGAAGGACTGATCTGGGCGAAGTACTGGATCTTGCCGCCGCGCTCGCGGTATTTGCGGTACACCGCGACCGCGTGCGGGTCCGAGGGAGCGGCCACCATGGTGTTCACGCCGTACTGCTCGCAGAGCGCCCAAGTCTCCAGGATGCGTTCGTCGGTGAAGTAATGCTTCAGGAGCTTGGAGACGTAGATCAGGTCGCGGCTATGCGCATAGCCGCTGATGAGGTTGCCGCCGCAGATGAGGCGGCTGACGGACAGTTTGCCGATCCGGCCTTGCGGCAGCCGACCGGTGGGACCCGCCACGGGGGCGGGGGCGGCCCCGGCGGCGGGTTCACCCGCCCGGGCCAGCAAGCGGTGCTCCTCCACACTCAGCACCAGCGAACCGGCTACCGAGGCGGTCAAGGACGAGCGGATGAACTGGCGGCGACCGATCGCGCGGTTCGAGGCGGAGGATGATTTCATGGCGGACTCCCGAGCAACGGGCGCACACCCCCGCGGCCGATCGGCCACGCCGGGATCCGTCCGTTGCGAGTAGCCAAGCCCGAACCCCGGCGGCCAGCCACGGGTTTGGGGCGAAACGGTGCCGGCGTCGGGCCCGAATCCGCCCAATAATCCCCGCAACCTCGGTGCCCCGGGCGACGTCCATCCCGTTCGACCCACGTCACGGGTCTGTGGCCGTTGACGTCTCCCGCGGGTTTGTCAGTTTGTGCCCGACCCTCCCAGCGCCATGAAGCCTTCCACCCCCGCCGCCCCTCCGCCCCCAGTCCAAGTCCCAGCCGCTGCCACCCCCAACCTCCCCGCTCGCCCGCCGTCGCTACCGCGGCGCGCCTTCGTTCGACGCGGCGCACTCTGGCTCGTTGGTGGGAGCCTACTGCGCCTGCCCTCGCCGCGAGCCGCCGGTGCCGCCGACTCCGCCGGTGTGATCCTCGACACCCGGGTGATCTCACCGCCGTCCAGCCCCTACGCCGGCTGGCCCACCGTGGCGCGACGCCGGAACGGGTACCTCTGGCTCGTCTGGTCCGGAGGGCGCGAGCAGCACGTCTGCCCCTTTGGGCAGGTGTACGCGATGAGTTCGACCGATCAGGGCGATTCGTGGACCTGGCCGCGCGTCCTGTTGGATGGCCCGTTGGACGACCGCGATGCCGGCATCGTCGAGACCTCCCGCGGGACCCTACTGGCCACCACCTTCACGTCCCTGGCCTACGAACCCGCGCTCCGCCAAGCCGAGCAATCCGGGAGTTGGCCCGCCGACCGCCTCGCTCGCTGGCAGGCGGTCCATCGCCGGCTGCCCGCGCCGGAGCGCTCCGCCGAGCTTGGACAGTGGATGATGCGCTCCACCGACGGTGGCAGGTCCTGGTCCGCGCGGTACGACTGTCAGGCGAACAGCCCCCACGGGCCGGTTCCCCTCGCCGACGGGCGGCTCCTCTACGCCGGTAAGGAACTCTGGACCGGTGACCGCCGCACCGGCTTCTGGGCCTCCACCGACGACGGCTTGCGCTGGGACTGGCTTGCCCCCCTGCCGGTCCGCCCCGGGGACGGCGCTGATCAGTATCACGAATTGCACGCTGTCGAATGCCCAAGCGGCCGGCTGCTGGCCCACCTCCGCAACGAGAACAAGACCGACGAAAACGAGACGCTGCAGACGGAATCCGCCGACGGCGGCCGCACCTGGACCATGCCCCACCGCCTGCGACTTGCCGACGGCACCGACGGGGTCTGGGGACTGCCGTCGCACCTGCTCCGACTGCGCGACGGCCGGATCCTGATGACCTACGGCCACCGTCGATCCCCCTTGGGCAACCAGGCGCGAGTCAGCAACGACGAGGGCCGCACCTGGTCGGCGCCCATCGTGCTCTCGGGCGATGGAGCCAGCGGGGATCTGGGTTATCCGAGCACTGTCGAACTCGACGACGGTCGGTTGCTCACGGTCTGGTACGAAGTGCTTGCTGGATCCCCGCGGGCGGTGCTGCGGCAGGCGCGATGGAAGTTGGGGTGAGTTCCCTTGGGAGTGACTGTGACTCGACGTGATCCGCGTAACCACCCACGGGCTTGATCCAGTGAGATCCGAGTGATGCTCGGTGAAATGCGTCCGGAGGCGGCCCTGGTGCGTTCCGCCGGGTCGTCGGGACCGCCTTACATGGGACCGGCCGGGTGCTATTCCTTGACGAGCGTGGCCTTGCGACTGATCAGGTACTGCTCGAGCTGGGGCTTCGAGGAAAGCGAGATCTGGCTGGCCTTGGCCTGGCCTTTGTATCGCTTGAAGTGCACCAGCGTTTTCCCCACCAGGGAAATCCTGAGGGTGAAATCATCGACCTGCCAGATTTGACCCGCCTGGAACGGCTTGAGTGTCGCGCCCGGTGCGGCAGAGGCGCTTCCATTTTTCATTGGCGTCAGGATGCTGCGCAACAGGGTTGAGCACAAGGTCGATCCCGGGCGGACCCGGGTCACACGGTGGGTTCCGCGTTGTGAGCGTGAGAACCCCGCCTGTGTGGCGGCCCCGACAGGATCCCCAGGGTGCGGTTCAGCGTCAGTACGTCAGTTGCCGCGAGCCACGGGGCCGGGCGTACGGACCTCGCGCCAGAGATCGGTGACGACGGCACGCGCCTTCAGGTAACCCGCGTGTCCGTCGAGGAACGCGGAATTGACGCCTTCGTTGTGTCGATTCGCGGCCACGCGGCGGCCCGTGTTCAGCCGTCGGGTCGCAGCGCCCTCGCTGTAGGCTAGGTGTGAGGGGGACCAGACATCATTGAGGTCGGTGATGGCGTCCTGATACCCGGTGATGATGGGGCGCCAGGGGCCGTTTTCGTTGTCGGTGAGGTGTATGGTGTCGCTTGGAATCTCGAAGGCGGTGAGTCTCGAAGGCCCGACTTGCTCGGAACCGACCCTGTCGGTTGGCCCGGTGAACTTCCAGGCGTTGATCACGTAGGTGATGAGCTGGCGACGCTTCCAGTCTGTATTCGGGTAGCCCGCGCACCGGTAGATCCTCACGGCGCGGAAGTCCTTGTCCCGGCCGCCCTCCGGCATGTAGGGCATGTAGACCAGGAACCACGGGTAGCCGTTGCCGCGCGGGATGTAGCCCTCATGATCATCGGAGTAGAGGATCATCGAAAGTCCCAACTGCTTGAGATTGCCGAGGCAGTGGACTGCCTTGCCCTTGGCCTTCGCTTTGCCCAGTGCGGGGAGAAGCATGCTCGCCAGGATCGCGATGATGGCGACCACCACCAGCAGCTCGATAAGAGTGAACGCCGCCGACCGGGGACCTGGGCCGACCAGTCGACCACGAAGGGCGGGAGAAATGGTGGAGTGGGGGGGCTCCATGGGGACCATGAAAAGGATAGCGTGCGGGCGCATAACGACGCAAGCATCGAGGGAACGGTTTCCGGGCAGAACCTCAGATCGAATCCTGGGATGCCGTTCGGGCAACCTCAGTCGCGCTCGGCGGGCTTTCGCGGCCCAGCGATTCGCGTCGGAGAGGTTTCTGACCGAAACGGAAAGCGCGTCGAGGCCGGTGAAAAATTCCAGTTTTCAAGGCAGCCTTTTCTTGCGCTCCAGCCGCCTCCGTGGCGCATTCAAGCGGGCCCAACCATCAAATCACCTTCCGGCATGACTCAACTGCGCCACGGTACTGCCTGCCCCGCGCGCGCGATGTCTTCTTTGTCTCACTCCAGGCTTGGTCAGTCCGAGTCATCGATACATTTGCGCGGAGGCGCGGGCGGACGCAGCGAGACCACGCTTCGTCCAGCGATGGCGGCGCAGGCTCGAGAGAGGCGAGGAATCCTCGCGATGAGATCCGGCTTTCCGAGCGCCGCGGTGAAATGGGTGGGTAACTCCCGCGTCCGAGGGTCCATGTCGATTGGCGTGAACCGACCCCCTCGGCTTCCAAGTCCCCGCCTCCCGGGACTCCTTCGCCGACCCCGTCATGCCGCGGGGTGTCTACCACCTGCCGGGCTTCGCCGCCCCTCCCTCGTTGCGGAGCCCTCGACAGCTTCCAGGATCGTCGGCGTGAAAGCGCCGCCTTCTCTCGCTCTCGTCGCGTCCGCCCTCGGCCTGCTGCTGGGGGGCCTCACGTCCTCCGCCCAGAACCCCATCCCTAACGCCTCCTTCGAACAGGCCGAGGGCCGGCGTCCGCGCGCCTGGCGCACCGAGACCTGGGCCGGCCAGGGTGCCTTCACCTACGCCAACATGGCCCACACCGGCGAACGCAGCGTCGAGCTTTCCTCCGACCCAGGCGGTGACCTGAGCTGGACCGCCACGGTCCGCGTGGAGCCTTTCACCCGCTATCGCCTCTCCGGCTGGATCAAGACCGAGAACGTCCAACCGGTCGACGGCGGCCGGGGCGCCCTCCTCAACCTCCATGACCTTCAGGGCGTCGCCACCACCGCCCTCACCGGCACCACCGGTTGGACCGAGGTCCAGACCGAGTTCCAGACCGCCGAACAAGCGAGTGTCCAGCTCAACTGCCTTCTCGGAGGCTGGGGCCGGGCCACCGGCAAGGCGTGGTACGACGACCTCACCCTCACCGCCCTCTCCCAGGTCACGCCTCCGTCACCGCGGCTCACCATCGACGCCGCCAAGGTCGGCGAACCGCTCTCCCCCAACGTTTACAGCCAGTTCATCGAACACCTCGGTCGCTGCATCTACGGCGGCATCTGGGCCGAAATGCTCGAGGACCGAAAGTTCCACTTCCCCATCTCCGCCGAGTACAACCCTTACCGCTCCCTCAAGGACACCCCGTACCCCGTGGTCGGCGCCTCGCCCTGGAAGATCATGGGGGACACCGGGGGCGTGACGATGAACACGAACCGGCCGTTCGTCGGCCGCCATTCCCCACGCCTCCGCGCCGGCAGCGGCATCCGCCAACTGGACCTGGGGGTCACCGCCGGCAAGACCTACTCCGGCTACGTCTGGCTCCGCGCCGACCCCGCCGCCGCGGCCACCACCGTCACGCTATCCTGGGGTGTCGGCGACGGAGCCGGCGAGGGCCAGTCGGTCGGGGACATCCCCGGCGAGTTCCAACGCTATCCCTTCCAGTTCACCCCCGCCGAGACCTCGGACAAGGCCTGGGTCGAACTCAACGTGGACGCCGGCGCCGTCCTCATCGGCACGGCCACGCTCATGCCCGACGACAACGTGGAGGGCCTGCGGGCCGACACGCTCGCCCTGCTCAAGGAGCTCCGCGCCCCGATCTACCGCTGGCCCGGCGGCAACTTCGTCAGCGGTTACGACTGGCGCGACGGCATCGGCGACCGCGACCGCCGGCCGCCCCGCACGAACCCCGCCTGGACCGGGGTCGAACACAACGATTTCGGCATGCACGAGTTCATCCGCTTCTGCCAGATCGTGGACACCGAACCCTGGATCACGGTGAACACCGGGTTCGGCGATGCCTACTCCGCCGCCGCGCAACTCGAGTACGCCAACGGCTCGGTCGACACC
>JBBQML010000154.1:0-8231 GCA_038328885.1 Verrucomicrobiota bacterium
GTCGCCGTGGTCACACGGCGCATTCATTGGTTTATCGACTTTCCTTTGCGTTGCTCCGGGCGGCTGCCAGACTCTTTCAACGGGCTGCTAGCAGCCTGTTCTTGTCCCGTAGTCGCCGTGGTAACACGGCGCAATAGGACAAAGTCCATGTCCACGACCTGCAGGCGACTCTCCTGCACCTGCTCGGCTTCGACCACAAGCGGCTCACCTTCCGCTTCCAGGGACGGGACTACCGCCTCACGGACGTCCACGGGGAGATCGTTCGCGGGATCCTGGCCTAGCAGGCCGTTGAAAGAGTCTGGAAACCGCCCGAAACAACGCAAAGGAACCCCGAAAAGCCAATGATTGCGCCGTGTGACCACGGCGACACAATTACCATTTCACCTACGAGATCCATTCCACGTTCACCTACCAGCCGGGTCAGGTTTTCAACTTCACGGGCGATGATGATGTCTGGGTGTTCATCAACGACCAGTTGGTCATCGATCTCGGTCGCGTGCACGGGGCCGCCGCGGCCTCGGTCAATCTGAACACACTTGGTCTGACGGCAGGCAACACCTACGATTTCGATTTCTTCCTTGCCGAGCGTCACACGTCCCAAAGCAACCTTCGGATCAGCACCAGCATCCCGATCCACTCAAGCGTTCCCGATGGCGGGTCGAGCCTTGTCCTGTTGGGCGTGGCCCTGGCGGGTACGGGTTTCTGCCGCGGGCGTGGTCGTCAATAGGCTGCTCAGGCCCGGGACCTGAGGATACCCAATCCTCCCCCGCCTTCCCTTCGCCGGGGGCTGACACACCAGTCAGCCCCCGGTCTCATTGGTGCGCCGGCCGGGAGCCGACAAAACAGGCCAGAGTTGCCGGCCTTCAGCACCCGGCTCTCAATCCCGCAGCACGTGGCAGGTGTATCCGCCCGGATTTTTCACGAGATACTTTTGGTGATACTCCTCCGCCGGGTGGAATTTCGAGGCCTGGGTGATCTCGGTGGTGATCGGCTGGCTGAATTTCTTCGCCTCTTCCAGCTTTGCCTTCAACGCTTCCGCGGTCTTCCGCTGCCCCTCGCTGGTGTAGAAGATGGCAGAGCGATACTGCGTGCCCACGTCGTTGTGCTGCCGGTTCAGTGTCGTGGGATCGTGCATGCGGAAGAAGTACCCCAGCAAACCTTCATAGCTCAGTTTGGAGGGATCGAACTCAATCTGGATCGCCTCGGCGTGGCCGGTGGTGCCGGTGCAGATATCGCGGTAGGTAGGATTCGCGGTCTTGCCACCGCTGTAACCCACCGTCGTCTTCAGCACGCCGGGGATCTGGCGGAGGATTTCCTCCATGCCCCAGAAACAGCCGCCGGCGAGGATCGCCGTCTCGCTCGCTGGCACCTTGACCAAGCCTGCCGCCACGAACGGGCCGAGGTGGCTGCCATAACCGGCCTGCGCCATCTCCTCAACCGGGATGAACTTCAGCGCTGCGGAGTTGATGCAGTAGCGCAGTCCACCCCGGTCTCCGGGGCCGTCGTCGAATACATGCCCGAGATGTGAATCGGCGGCCTTGGAGCGCACTTCGGTCCTTATGGAACCGAAACCGACGTCCTCCTTCCGGGTGATTTCCGTGCCCTGGATCGGTTCCGTGAAGCTCGGCCAGCCCGTGCCGGAGTCGAACTTGGAGAGCGAACTGAACAGCGGCTCGCCCGACACCACGTCCACGTAGATACCCGGCTTGTGGTTGTCCCAGTAGGCGTTCCGGAACGGCGGTTCGGTCCCGCACTGCTGCGTGACCGCGAACTGCTCGGCAGTCAGCTTCTCCTTCAATGCGTCGGCATCAGGCTTCTTGAATTCGCTCATGTGGGTGGGTGGAGGGCTGGCGACTTCCTTCGACGGTGCGGGATTCCATCCCCGGGCGAGCGCGAAGACGCCGAGCGTCAGCAACACCGCCCCTGCCATGCCCGCGATTTTTGATAAGTTCATGTGCTCACCTCGAGTTCGGATTGGGCCCGGTACCGTCGCATGGGACACCAGACCTTGCGCGGGCGCAACCGCGGAACGCCGGCTGTCGGCGGGCGGCAGGACGAACTCCGGCCTCCGGCGGGCCATGGTGACCAACGGCTTGCGCTGGCGTCACACGTGCATTTTACCCGAATGGATTTGACACCCGGACCGGTGTTTGGTGAATTCCTGCTCAACCCACGGGCATTCTGGCACGTCAAGGTTTTTGCAGTGGGGCAAACCCACCCGGATCGTTGCCGGACTCGATGGCTAGATCAACGCACAACCCAACTGCAGGCAGTCACTTATGCAATCCAGTAACCACGATTCCCGACCGGCCACGCGCTGGCTCGGGGGGATCGCCCTTGGCGTGGGGCTCCTCCTTACGACCGGCGCCCAAGCCGCGGATGTTTTTGCGCCCGGCGTCCTCAAGGTCGAGATCTTTACGGCCCTCGACGGCGTGGACATCAACACCCTTCTGGCCGCTGACAAGTACATCAACAACCAACCGGACGTCGTCCAGTACTCCACCTCGTTCAGCTCGCCCAACGGTTACGGGGATAACTACGGGGCCCGCGTCTCGGGCTTCATCACCCCCACCCAGAGCGGGGAGTACGATTTCTTCATCCGGGCGGACGACCAGGCGCAGCTCTTCCTGAGTCTGGATGATAAACCCGAAAATGCCTTCCTGATCGCCCAGGAGATTGCCGCCTGCTGCGAGGCCTTCAAGGAACCCACCGGCGTGGACGAATCCACCCAGGCGCCGATCGCGCTGGTGGCCAACAAGCGCTATGCCATCTACGCCGTCATGAAAGAGGGCGGTGGCGGCGACTGGATGGAGGTGGCGTGGCGAAAAACGACCGACACGACGGCCGCCGGGTCGCTCCCGGTATTGTCGGGGTCGGTCCTCGGCGCGCTGGCCCCGGCGGGCACCGTGGCGATCAGCGAAGCACCCCAGCCCGTGACGACCATTGAGGGCGTGAATGCCACATTCTCGGTCAAGGTCACGTACACCGGGGCGGCGGCTCCTGCGTACCAGTGGAAGAAGAACGGAGCCGACATCGCCGCCGCCACCGGCAGCAGCTACACCACGCCCGTCCTGGCGGTGTCCGACAACGGCACGAAGTACAGCGTCAAGATCACGGTCCCCGGTGGCGAAGTCACCAGCTCCGAGGTGCTGCTGACGGTCAACACGGACACGGTTCCCCCCACGATCGTCTCGACCGGCGGCGTGAGACACGGCGCCGATGTCGACGTAGCGGTGATTTTCAACGAGAAGGTGGCCGCCGCCAGCATTGTGGCGGCGAACTTCACGCTGAGTGCCGGCACCATCAAGAGCGTCCGTCACATCGCCAATTCCAGTACCCTCACCTCGTTCGAGCAGGGGGCGGTAATCACGGCCTCCGGCCTCACCCCGGGCAGCAGTTACACCGTCACCGTCAAGGAGGTCGCGGATCTGAAAGGCAACAAGATCGGCTCGATCGACTCACCGTTCAAGGTGTCCACCTTGATCTGGGCCGCGCTCGGCGCGGGCGACACGGTGGAGTTCCCTGCGGCCGCACTGGCCGTGGCCGAGAACGGCTTCAACCTGAACTCCGGCGGCAACGCCTTCTGGGGCTCCAATGACGACGTCACGTTCGTCTACGAGGAGATCACCGGTGACTTCGACAAGATCGTGCGTGTGGAGGGCCAGGACTCCTCCTCACAGTGGGCCCGCGCCGGCCTGCACGCCCGCACCTCGCTGGTCGGCAGTGGTGACGGCACCGATGGCAACGAGGGGGCGGCGCGTCATCAGCAGGTTCACGTGAATCCTGCCGTCCAAGCCAGCGGGGCGGCGGCGAATTACTCTCACGAAACCAACCGACGCCTGAACCTCGGCGGAGGGACCTCCAGCAGCACCGGTGGCGGCACCCCGCCGTATCCCAATGCCTGGGTTCGGCTGCGCCGCGAGGGTGATGTCATGCACATGTATCGCAGCGAAGACGCCCTCAACTGGTTCCAGTTCGATCCGTCCAACTTCAATCCCGAGGATGGCTCCATTCCCGACGGTCCGCTGCCGGCCAAAATGTTCGTCGGCCCCATCTTCGGCGCCGAGAACGGCAACATCACCGATACCGCCCTCCGGCAGGTGTGGACGGCCAAGTTCCGGGGTTACGGCGACTACCAGCCGGACAAGGCCGCAGGCAAGCAGACCTACGCCATCGGCTTGAACTTCCAGGACAACAACGTCGTCCACGGCAACGACCTCGCCCCGAAGGAGGTTGCGGGCGTCGCATCGATTGCCCAGGCGAACTGGAACAACCTCCCGGCGCTCGCCACCTCGGAGGCGCCCGCAGCCCTGAAGGCGGATGCCGGCGGTGTCGCCAGGACCACGACAGCAACCGTCGAGTGGACCAGCCCGAATACCTGGGCTTCAACGGGTCGCGGCGAAGAGAACAACGGTTTTGCGGGCTCGGATCGCCGGTTGCTGACCGGGTTTCTCGACACCGGCAACGCGACCACCACCAAGGTCACGCTGACCGACCTGCCCACGGACCTCTCCAGTGCGAATGGCGGCTACGACGTGGTGGTGTACACCGATGGCGGTGTCCCCGAACGCGGCGGCGGCTACCGGATCACCGATGCGAGCGGCACCGAGCTCAAGCCGGTCATCCGCGCCAAGTCCCCGCCCATTCCGTCGGCCTTCACCCGGGTCGTGCCCGTGGATGCAACCACGCATGCGGCCGGAACCTACCTCGTGTTCAAGGGTCTGACCGCACGGAGCATCATCATTGAAGGTTCCACCGAGAACGGCTGGGGATTCAGCGCAACACCCCGCGCCCCGATCAACGCGGTGCAACTCGTCATTCCGACCGGCGTGGTGGACACTCCGACCGCCACCCCGACGATCTCGATCGCGGCGGGTGCCAGTCCGAAGGTGACCTATACGGGTACCCTCCAGATGTCGACATCGGTGAACGGCACTTACGCGGACGTGGCGGCGGCCACGAGCCCCTACGCGATCCCCGCCGGGGCCGTACAGGGGTTCTTCCGAGCCCGCCAGTAGCCGGTTGACCACCGCACGGCGGATCCTTCACGAGGCCGGGCGAAAGCCCGGCCTCTCTTTTGTTGTTGGACGGACCCGCTGGATCTGGGACGAGAATCGGCAACCACCATGCCTTTCGCCAGATTCGCTCCGGGGGGTTCTGGTAACAGCCTGTTCAAAAAGCACCCTTGTCTCGTCGTCACCCTGGTGACACGGCGCATTCATTGGCGTTTCGGGGTTCCTTTGCGTTGTTCCGGGCGGCTGCCAGACTTTTTCAACGGGCTGGTAAGGGAGGATCGAACCGGGATGGACTGGATCGGCAGGCTCGGTGACGAACTCAGAATGGCCGGGGTTATCCTGTCCATCCTGTCCATCCCTGTTTGTTCGTCGTCCCTTCAGGCTTCCGCGGGCTTCCAGCGAATCCGTGCCGGGAACTCAGGACTCGCCTTCACGAACCGTATCGAGCCACGGGTGGCCGCGGAGAATCAGGTGCGACTGAATGGCTCCGGCGTGGCCGCGGGGGATATCGACGGCGACGGTCGGTGTGATCTCTACTTCGCCGCGCTCGGGGGTGGGAACCGGCTCTACCGCAATCTCGGAAACTGGCGGTTCGCGGATGTCACCGAGTCCTCGGGCGAGGTGGCCTTCCTGGGGCGCTTCTGTTCGGGCACGGTGCTGGCGGATGTGGACGGCGACGGCGATCTCGATCTGCTCGTCAACGTGGTGGGTGGTGGAACCACGCTGCTGCTCAACGACGGGCTCGGGAGATTCACGATCGCTTCCGAGGCGGGTCTCGGCGCGCGCTCCGGGGCGACCTCACTGGCCCTGGCCGATGTGGACGGGGATGGGGACCTCGACCTCTACGTCGCGAATTACCGGACAACCACGATCCGCAGCACGGGCTTCACCGTGTGGAACGTCAACGGGCGAAGAATGATCCGTCCCGAGGATCGCGACCGGCTCGAGTATCTCCCGGACGGTCGGATCCTCGAGCATGGCGAACCCGACATCCTGTATCTGAACGATGGGAGCGGACGATTCGCCCCGGTGAGTTGGACGGCGGGAGCGTTCCTAGACGAGGCGGGGCAACCCCTCGACCGGCCGCCGTTCGACTGGTCGCTGTCGGCGATGTTCCGGGACATCGATCGTGACGGCGCCCCGGATCTCTACGTTTGCGGGGACTTCCAAAGCCCGGATCACTTCTGGATCAATGATGGACAGGGACGGTTCCGGGCGCTTCCCCGGACGGCGCTGCGGAACACTCCGACATTCTCCATGAGTGTCGATTTCGGTGACCTCGATCGCGATGGCTCCGACGACTTCATCGTCACCGACATGCTGGATCGGAATCATGAGTACCGGATCAGGCAGAGCACCGGTGCCATGATGGAGGCGGGTGACTTCGAGCAGATCGAATCGCGTCCACAACTGGGGCGGAACACCCTCCAGATGAACCGGGGGGACGGCACGTTCGCAGAACTCGCGTACCAGTGGGGTGTCGAGGCCTCGGGCTGGACCTGGGCCGTGGCCTTCCTGGACGTGGACCTCGATGGCTACGAGGACGTTCTGACCGCGAACGGCCATCTGTTCGACACCCAGGATCGGGATGCGAACGAGCGTATCGATGCGGAAGGCCCTTATCGCCTGGACCGGATCGCGGGCAGGCTCCTCAAGTACCCTCCCCTCCCGCAGCGCAAGCTGGCGTTTCGGAACGTGGGTGGGATCCGATTCGAGGAAGTGGGGGTGGCGTGGGGCTTGGGGGACGAGGTCGGAGTCGGCCACGGGATGTGTCTGGCGGACTTGGATGGGGATGGGGATCTGGACGTCGTGGTGAACGCCTTGAACGCGGAGGCCGGTGTCTACCGGAACGCGGGTGCTCAGGCGCGGGTGGGGGTGAAGTTGAAGGGCGAACGAGGGAACACCCGAGGCATCGGGGCGCGGATCGAGGTGCGGGGCGGGGCGGTGGGGGTGCAGAGCCAGGAGGTGATCAGTGGCGGCAGGTATTTGTCGGGGGACGAGGCGATGCGCGTGTTCGCTGCGGGAACGCCGACGAACCGACTGAGCATTGAAGTGAGATGGCAGAGCGGAAGGCGGAGCCTGCTGGAGGGCGTGGAGGGGAACCGGGTCTACGAGATCGCGGAGCGTGAGGCACCGGGGCGGTGGGGGAAGGATCCTGTCGTCACACAGGCCGGACTGTTCCGGGACGAGAGCGCGCGTTTGGGCCATCGGCATTACGACGAGGTGTTCGAAGACTGGGGACGACAACCCTTGCTGCCGCACCGGCTGAGCCGGAACGGGCCGGGAGTCGGGTGGGTGGACGTGAACGGTGATGGGTGGACGGATCTCTTGGTGGGAAGTGGGAAGGGCGGGCGGCCTGGCTTGTTCCTCAATGACGGGACTGGAGGCTTTGCCGTCGTGGAGTTGGCGGCGGTGGATGCCGACCAGTCCGGCCTGGTGGGATGGGAGGGCGGGAACGGCAAAGCGCGCGTCCTGGCAGGGGTGAGCGGGTATGAAGGGGGCGAGGGAGGCGGGGTGCAGGAGTACACACGGGAAAGCGGGTGGGTGGAGGGCCTATCACTGGGCGCCGCCAACGTCAGTTCACTCGCGGTCGCGGACGCGGATGGGGATGGGGTGCTGGACTTGTTCGTCGGAGGGGGGGCCGTGGGTGGCCGGTATCCTGAGGCGACTGCGTCCGGGGTGTATTGGGGACGCGAGGGGGGTTGGGAGAGGAGTGCCGAGAACACCTCGGCCCTCGCGGGAGCGGGGCTCGTGAACGGCGCCGCGTGGACGGATCTGGATGGGGACGGGTTCGCGGAACTGGTGTTGGGGTGCGAGTGGGGTCCGGTGCGCGTGTACCGCAACAACCAGGGGCGCCTGCGCGAGGTGACGGAGGAGTGGGGCCTCGCGAACCACGTGGGATGGTGGAGAGGAGTGGGGGTCGGGGATTTTGATGGGGACGGGAGAATGGATCTGGTGGTCGGGAACTGGGGATGGAATACCAAGTACCAGGCGGATGGGGAGCAGCGCCGGCGGTTGTACTGGGGAGATCTGGGCGGACGCGGGCAGGTGGATCTGATCGAGTCCTACCACGATCCAAGCCTGGGGAAATGGGTGCCCGAGCGCGACCTCGCGGGGATGGCCGGGCCGCTGCCATGGGTGCGGGCGAAGTACCCTGAGCATCGCGCCTACGCGCGGGCGGGGGTGGATGAAATGCTGGGAGAACGGCGGGGCATG
>JBBQML010000155.1:0-8218 GCA_038328885.1 Verrucomicrobiota bacterium
TCGGGGGGCGCGAACCCCGGCTCCCTGCGCCCGGGGTCCTCTCACGCCCCACCCGCGTTCTGGCCGCTGCGCCTCGGGAGAGGCGCGCTCCGGACCGCGGGTTTCCAAACCCGTGAGCGCGTAACCTCGCGACCCGCGCCAGGGTTCCTCTCACGCCCCACCCGCGTTCTGGCCGCTGCGCCTCGGGAGAGGCGCGCTCCGGACCGCGGGTTTCCAAACCCGCAGCGCGTAACCTCGCGACCCGCGCCAGGGGTTCCTCTCACGCCCCACCCGCGTTCTGGCCGCTGCGCCTCGGGAGAGGCGCGCTCCGGACCGCGGGTTTCCAAACCCGCCGCGCGTAACCTCGCGACCCGCGCCAGGGGGTCCTCTCACGCCCCACCCGCGTTCTGGCCGCTGCGGTTCGGGAGAGGCGCGCTCCACCGATGCCTCGAGTGAGGCCCCCGATTCAGGACGGCACCGCGCTCCGGCGAACGGCGCAGGCGGCCACCAGCAGGCCGAGGAACACCAGGGCCAGGGTCCTCAACCGCCACCACCACGACACCTGACCGGCGGCGGTCGCCTCGAGTCCGATCCGCAACTCGGCCCAGGTGTTCACCTCGAGCGGGCGGGTGAAGGTCAGGCGACGGCCCTGCTCCGGGATGGCGGCACGGATCGCGGCCGGGTTGGCGACCGCGGCGTCCTGTTGCTGGATGAGGCGCTCCGCCAACCGCTGCTGCACGGCCGTCTCCTCCGCGCTGTTGCGCTCCAGCAACTGCTTTGCCTCGCTCTGCGAGTAGTTGGCCGTGACGTTGTCCCACAACGCGCGCGGCGCGGCAGCCGCCTGTCCAGGGCCCTGACCCGGCGCGTCCCCGGCCACCCGGGCCTGCCGCACGTTCAACCCCACCAGCGCCTGCTGCACCTTGAGGTTGTTCAACTGGACCCGGGCGTCCTCGTTGAATGCCTGGTCGTGCTGGGACATCCCATAGGCCGCGCGGAAGGCACGTCGCGCCTGCTGGGGGTCACCCTGCTGGAGCAGGTTGTTGGCGAGACTCAGGAACTCCTCCGCCTCCTTCGTCTTCGACTGACGGATCTGGGCCTCGTTCCGGATGTAGCTGTCGAGGTCGAGCGCACCGCTGCCCGGCACCGGGACGCCGCCATCCTCGCGCAACTGGAGGGTCCCGTCCCAATCGCGGATCCGCCATTTCTCGTTCAGGTGCACGTGCCAGACGATGTTCTCCAGCGGCAGGTCGAACTTGGGCCCGAGCAGGTCCAGGTCGAGGGCGCCGGGATCCGCCTTGCCGGCCGTCCCGCTGTAGAAGAACTCGACCGTGGTTGGCTCGCCGATGCGCGAATTCTGCTCCAGCGGCAGCAACACCTGGTTCGTGCTCTGCCAGGGCCAGACGCTGTTCTGGTTGACGAAGGCGAACCAGAACCGTGAACCGACCGGCAGGGTGAGGTGCAGCAGGCGTTTGTCCCCGGGAACCAACTGCATCCGGACCTGCGTCAGCATGGCCCCGTCATCCGAGATGACGGAGGTCAGGGTTACCTCGTTCACCCGCGCCGGCAGCAGGCGGGTCGCCTCGCGGCGTTCGAGTTGGACCCGGACCCGGAAGGCGGGCTCCACCAGGCGGAACGTGTAGCTCGCGGAGGGAGCCGTGAGATCCTGCAGCAGCGCGCGCGGGATGATCTGCCATTCGGTCGGCTGCAACCCCGGGGCGGAGTCGATGCGCACCTGCAGGCGGCCCCCCGCCTGGACCGCGACGAACCCGCGCTGGAGGTTCACTTCGAGCGCCTGCACCCCTTCGATCACCGCCTCCGTCGCCGCCTCCCCAAGGGCCAGGGTGTAGATCACCTGCAACGCGTACCGCCCCAGGATGCGGCGCTCGAGTTTGATCTCCCAATCGCGGTTGGTGGAACCGGCCTCGGGGGGACGTTGGAGAAAGTCGGTGACCGACTCGCCCCGGAACCGGACGTTCTCCGCGCCGGGCGGCAGCCGCACGAGCAGGCTCTTCACCCCGGTGTTCTCGATTTCGTACTGGAGATTCGCCGTCGCCTTGACCTGGGCCTCGCCGAACAGGAGATGCTGCAGCCCGGTCACTTGTACCCAGGCATCCACCCGCTCCAGATCGAGGTCGAGCGTCCAGACATCCTGCAGCAGTCGGAACGCGAGGACGCCCTTCTGCCGCACGCCGGACTGCAGCGGATCGAGCTGGGTCGCTCCCTCCCGGCGCGCCACCTGCAGTCGGAGCCCCTGCTCCGGCACGACCATCAACTGGCCGCGCTGCTTGGTGGCCTCGCGCAGGGCCAGGCGCGGCACGCGCCAACCGGTGATCGAACGAACCCCTGCCCCGGTAAGCGTGACCGCGAACTGATGCCGTCCCTCGGTCTTGCCCTTGAGGTGCAGGGTGACCACCCGCTCCTCGCCGGTCTTGAGTTCGGTCCAGTGACTCAACGCTCCACCGCTCACGCTCTCAACGTCCAGGCCGGTGGGCAGCGGGAAACTCAGCTTGAAAATCCCGGCCCTCAGCACTTCCACGTCGAGGGTGACCGCAAGCACCGTCCGGTCCTCCCCCAGGGACAGGGTCTGCTGGGCCTCGACCCGGACATCCGGTTCCACGGCTGCGGCCGCGAGCGTGAGCGTGCCCGGCACTCCCGAATACCGGAAGGCCCGGCGGAGCGTCAGCCCCGGAACCTGGGTTGCGAGAGGCCGCAGGATTCCTCCGGGAAAATCCTCGAGGTTGATCACGGAAAATCCCTCCGCCTTCACGTCCTCCAACTGCACTTCCATCCCCGTCGCCACGCCGACCACCCCCAACTGCCCGGACGCGCCTTCGACCGACAGCAGTCCGGCGGCGCCCTCGAAGGGCAGCGGCGTGGTCGCGATCTGAGAACGGATCTGAACGCGGAACGGCTTCGCCTGGGCCGGGCTCAGGCTCACTCGAAGCCGACGGGTGTCCGGATCGAACCGCCAGAACGCGAGCGCGGGGGACGCCACGTCGGTAATCGTGGCCCCGGGCGGCACGATGAGGACGAGTTCCCCGACCTCCCCCTGGGCCGGACGCAGTTGCACGTCGTGCAACCCCTCGACCACGCCGGGGCCGGGCATGAGGAGTTGGACCGTCTCGGCGAAGAACACGGATTTCTCCCGGCGCGTGTCGCGGGTGCGCGGGCGCCAGGCGATCCAGGTCTGGTCCGAGGGTACCAGGACCAGCGAAACCACGGTGTTGGTGGAGTCCTCGCCCGCCTCGCGTTGAACGGTCACTGCCTGCGGCGAGATCACGTCCACATCAAGACCCCGCAGCGTCACCCGGGCATGATTCACCAGACCCGCCGACACCGGCACCATGAACCCCCGGTCGGTGCCCTGGGCGACGACCCGCACCTGGTAGTCGAGCGTGAAGTCGACCCAGCCGTTCGTCTCCGCGACCAACACCTGACGGGAGTGACCATCCTGCATCATGGGCACGAGCCGCACCCGGTTGGTGGGGTGTCCGGACCGGGTCAACACGCCGGGCTCGCGGAACAACGGCAGCGCCTGGCCTTGGGTCGCGTTCCAGCGCACGCGGGCCGTACCGAATACGAAATCGTCCTCCACGCGCACCTGATGTTCCACGGACTCGAGACCCCCCGGCCCGAGCAGGGCCTCCAACGGCACCTCGGCGGCGCGGGCACTGGACCCCGGGACGAGGGATGTGCCGAGCCCCAGCGCGAAGGCGATCACCACCGCCATGCCGGTGGCCGGCGTCGGGCTGCCTGCCCGGGGGGGCGACTGCCACCAGCGGCGGGCGGACGGCAACAGCACGTGGAGCACGACGAACGTGAGCGCGACCAGAAAGAAGGCGGGAGCGCCGTTGGTGGTGCGCAGCGCGGCCCAGGCGATGAGGGTCCAGGCCCCCGCGAGCCCGGCGCGCCGCCACCAGGCCCGGCCGGCGATCAGCGAAATCCCCCACAGCACCAACCCGGCCAGCGACAGCAGCACGGGAAGGAGAGCGAAGCGACTGGCGTCGATCGGCTCGTTGCCCAACTCCACGCGCCAGGCGACATCGGCCTGCTGCACCGGCGCCATGAACCGCAACCCGCGGGGCAGATCGACCCCGGCGGCGCCCGCCAGGTCCAGCAGTTGGAACAACGTGATCACGGCGATGAACGCCGCGACCGCACCCAGCAATCCCGCCAGCAGGTGGCGCAGGCTCAGGCGTGCGGCGCCGCCCGAGGCGGACCATGACCATACGAAGCCGCAGGCCAGCAGCGAGGCCAACAACACCCCCAGGCCGGCCCACGCGCGGCTGCCATCACGGGAGGTGAACATCCGGGACAACCCGGCGAACCCCGAGGCATCGGTGATGCCGTTCGCTGGCGTGAGCGTTCCGCCCCGGTAGACCAGACGCCGCCCCCCCGCGGGTTCCAGGCGCCACTCGGCGAGCAGAACCGGCGCGGAGATCACCGGCGCCGCCACCTCCAACCGCTCGGCGTCCCGCGCCTTGGAGGCAATCTTCACCCGCAACTCCGACACCACGTCCGGGTCCGCCCGATGCGGGAGGGGGATCAGATTCCCCTGCTCATCCTTCACCGGCACCACCGCCACCCCGTCGAGCGTCACCGACCAAAGCTCGGCGCCCTCCGGCAGCCGCAGCCGCAGGTTCGGCGCGCCCTTGTTCTTCACGAAATACCGCGCCTCCGTCACCACCTGTCCCTCGTCGGAGATCCGCGTGGTCAGGTCCGCCCGATCCACCACCTGGCTCACCGTGGCGCCCTGCACCAGCGGACGAAGTTCCAGTTCCAGGTTGAACGGACGCGCGGTGTAACGGTAGGCGGCCAGGATCGGGGCATCGAAGAAGAGCCGGTACTCCGCCGGCACTTCGCCGGTCTCGATCGGCACCAACGAACCGCTCACGGTCACGGGCCGCACCTCGAACTGGTAGGTGCTGATGACCAGCGTGTAGCCCTGCTCGGTCTGGGCATCGACCGGCCGCGCTCCGGTGAAGGCCAGCGTCTCGCCCTGCGACTTGAACGGACGCTCATAGGTGACCAGCAGCGGATAGACACCGGACACGGGGGTGTGGAGCTGGACCTCGTACCCGCGATCCGCCTTCTGCCAGTTGCGGATGTTCTTCCCGGTGAACTCCACGTTGAAGTACTCACCCGACAACTCCACCCGCAAGGTCGAGACCGGGGCGCCCGACACGACGTAGTTCAGCAGGCTGCTCCCGTACGCAATGCCCTCGCCGACGGAGAAGAGATGAAAGGCGTCCACCTGCAGGGACTGGGCGAGTCGCTCGACGCTGAACGCGGCCTGCCACGCGGGGTCGGCCAGCCGGAACGCCGCCTGCAACCCGGGGATCTTCTTCGGGAAGAACGCAGGCGCGAGTTCGGTCAGGCCCGTCGTCTGCGCCGGCGTCACGCGGAACCCGGCGTCGGCGACCACCCCCAGGTGCCCGCGCACCGACCGGGCCTTCACGACGTCCACCCGGGGCAGCACCCAGCGGCTCTCACCCAGGGGTTGGTTACGTTCCAGGCGCAGCGAAATGACCTGCCGCCCGATCACCGGTGTGCCGTAGAGCAGCCGGAGCTGCGCGTCAGGGGCGTCGGCCGGCTCGGTCAGGAAGTGATCGCTCAACCCGGAGGCGGTGAGCCGCGCGAGGCTGTAGCCCTTGGGCACGCGCAGCACCAGTTCACGCAGCGGAGCCTCCCGGACATCCACCTCGAACTCGGCGTCCACCGAGAGCTCGGTCTCGCCCAGTCGATGCACCAGCACCGCCGACACGCTGAGTTCCGGCAGGATCGTGTCCGCCTGCACCCGCAGGGCGTGGTCCGCGCCGGCGAAGCGGTAGGCAAAGATCTGGGTGCTCTGGGGCGGCAGCAGGGCCTTGGTGACTTCCGTCTGCACGAACTGATCGGGGGAGATCTGCGACAGCCCGCTCGCCTCCACCACTTCCAACCGCACCGCACCGATGTTCACCACCCGGACATACCCCCCGAAGCGGGTCGCGCCGACGGGTTCCAGGCGCACGGTCTCGATCGCCAGCGGGAATGCCCCGAGCTGCCGGGACTGCTGCAGATGGATCGTCGCCTGGTCGCGTTGAGGCTGGTTGAACTGCACGAGCAGGCGACGACCGCTCCCACCCGGCACCGGGGAAATCTCCCACGACAACACCTGGGGGCCCTGCACGAACTCGACGTGGCTGTCCCCCTCGAGCCGAAGTTCGACGCGGTTCAACTCCCCTTGCATGACCTTGAGATCGAGAAACGTCGTCTGGCGGAGCAACCCCGAACTCACGGCCACCTGGGTCACGGCCTCCGCGGCGTAGAAGAGCTTGCCCTCGGTCTCCGACCGCGCCGCCCGCCACGACAGCCCCACCCTGCCGCTGGCCGGCAGGAAACTCGTGAAGGCGTCGCCATCGCGCCCCGGTCGGGCGGCCTCGGCCACGCGAACCTGGGTGTCGGGGGAAAGCCCGCGCAGCGTCAGCGGAGCCAATGCTCCGGCGGCCAACCGGAAGTTCACGCCACTCCACCCATCCTTCGACTCCACCCGGGCATCGAATCGCAGTCGCACCGGGTACTCGCCGGCCTGGCGGAACACCGCCCAGAAGCGCTCGCCCTCGTGGCGCAATTCCCAGCCGGTTGCCGGCCCGGGTTCCTCCAGGGCGACCGGCCCCGAAAGGAGATCGAGCACTCCACCCGCAGGGTTTCGCACCCGCGCCACCGCGGTCAGGGTGAACGCGGCCTGCGACGCACCGAGATCCCCTACCAACCGGAAATCCGTCAGGACCACCGCCCGCGCCTCCGGATCACCCACCGTCAACCGCAGCGGCAGGGAGTAGGCTTCGCCCTGGAACCGGAAAGCCTGAACCAGCCCGGCCAATGCCACGGCGTCACCCGGTGCGTCGGGAAAGGTCTCGGGCAGCAGGTTGGCCGCGATCGGGATCAGCCCCGGCGCATTCGTCACCGCAATCTCCAGTTCCAGGGGCCCCTCGACGCGCACGTACCCGCTGCCCAGCGCAGCCGGCTCACCCGTCAGCGTCAACACCGACACCGTTGCGGGAAGCGTCGGAACCTCGGTCTCCGCGACCACCTCGAGGCGCGCGCGCGCGATCGGCGGCCCCGACGGCTTCAGTCGCACGACCAGGGACCGTCCACCTTCGAGCCCACGGCGCACGCTCCAATCCTCCAGTCCCTCACCGGTGACCTGCAGCACCTCGCCCTCGCCACCCAACGGGAGCGCAACCTCGCGCAAGTGCCCGCGAAGAGCCTCAAGTTCCACGGCGAACGTGTGTCGAACCCGCTCGCGGGTCACACGCACCGCCTGCCACACCCGCGTGCTGACCAGGGCGGGCTCACGAGTCCCCGTGAGGCCCCCGAGCACGGCCTGCAACGTGAAACGTGCCGCCTCCCCGTCAAGCCTGCCCTCGAGGGTGGCCTGCTTCACCTCCACCTCCACCCCCGGCGAGGCGTTGGTCCCGTCGGCGGCCAGGGAGGGAGGGGGAGCCATGAATGCGAGCAGGAACCCCAACAGCAGCACCCATGCCCCGGTCGAGTCGCGGAGCGACGTCCGAAGGAAGCTGTGGGCTTCGAGCCCACGGACACGGACATCCCCGGTCCACCGGGTGGCGGCGCGGCGCGACGCCTCCTCCCGTTCCACGTCCCCGATCGACCGTCGCTCCGCGACGGAATCCCCCATCGTATCCACCGTCCGGGCGTTGAAACGCCCGGCTACCGTCGGTCGTCGCTCCGCGACGGCTTCGGGTTGCTCCGCAACCGGGTGTGAAACCTGCTGGCGGACTTCGGAATTTTTCATGCGAAAGGACTCCATCCCTGTCTGTCGTGAAACCGTGGTGCGACTCCGCCTAGTTGCCCCGGAGCGACCCCGCCTGGCGGATCATGGTCTCCAGTTGGGCCGGACGCGGATCAGGCGCGAAAGCCGCGGGCACGCCCGACATGAGCTGCGCCAACCGGGAACTGGTCACCTCGCCGGCGTAGGGACTCCCGGCCAACGACTCCGCGAGCGCTGCGGCGGACGTGGCCAACCGGAGGGCGGGACTCGCCTCCTCCAAGGCGGGCGTCGCGCCCTCGAACGGCACCACCCACTCGTGCTCCTCGAAAACGCCAGTCGACGGCACCTTGTAGCGGACGCGAACGGTCCCGACGGGCCCCTCGCCGGTAGGCAGCGTTTCGAGGAGATAGAGCGAGTTCCCCGACTCGGCGGCACCGATCTCGGCGGCGTCGACGGTGTTGTCCCGGA
>JBBQML010000156.1:0-8206 GCA_038328885.1 Verrucomicrobiota bacterium
CGGCGGAATCGCCGATGGAAGGGGCGACGGTGACCGCCGAGGCCATGCGTGTGGTCCAGCGGAACTGCTTCAGCTGCCACAACGAGGAGCGGTCGAAGGGCGGGTTCTCCCTCACCAGCCGCGACGCTCTCCTTGAAGGAGGCGACAGCGGCAAGGTCGTGGTGCCGCGCGAGCCCGAGCAGAGCCGGCTGCTGGGGTTGCTGTCCGCCGAGGGCGACCCCCACATGCCCCCCAAGCGGCAGCTCACGACCAACCAAATCGAGACGGTTCGCCGCTGGATCGCAGGCGGGGCAGCGTGGGACGGGGCGGAGATCGCGCGGTTGGGCGCCCCCCGCAGCGTGGTGCTGGAGCCGATGCCGCCCGGCTATCAGCCCGTGCATGCGCTCGCACTGGATCCCGAGAACCGACGCCTCGCGTTCGGGCGGGGCGGGACGCTTCTCGTGCAGGATCTCGTCGCGACCAACCAGCCACTCCTCGCTTCCCTGCCGCAGGCCCACCCGGATGTGGTCCGGGCGTTGGCCTGGAGCACGGACGGCCGACGGATCGCCTCGGGCGCGTTTCGCGAGGTCATCGTCCGCGACGCCACCACCCTTGAGCCGGTCTGGTCCGTCCGCTCGAACCTCCTCGGCCGGGTGACAGCATTGCGGTTCAGCCCACACGGCGGCGCCCTGGTGGTCGCGGACGGAAGCGTCGGCGTCGGCGGTGGTGCCACGGGCGGGGGCGGGGGCGGGGGCTGGGTGCGGGTTTTCACGGCCGACGACGGTCGCCCGTTGTCCGCGTGGCGGGCTCACGAAGACACCGTCTTCGACATGGCCATCAGCGCGGACGGCGGACTGCTGGCTACGGCGGGGGGTGACAAGTTGATCAAACTCTGGGAGATCCTCACCCAGCGGGAGGTCGCGCGCCTGGAAGGGCATGTCGGTGCGGTCCTGGGGGTCTCCTTCCATCCGCGGGCGGCGGAACTGGTTTCGGTCGGGGCGGACAAGCAGTTGAAGCTTTGGGACGTCGCCACGGGGGAGGCCGTCGTGACGATCGGAGGTCGATCGCACGGGTTCGCGGCGGTGGGGTGGTCGGCGGACGGCTCCCGGGTGGTGACCGGAGACGACGACGGGCGGTTGCATTCCTTCACCGAATTCAAGCGGCACTCGGGCGAACAAAGCTCAGCGACGGCCACCGAACGGCAGTTGGGGAGGTGGGCGGGGCCCTTGCAGGTGGTGGCGCTCAGTCGCGATGGGAATCGGGTGGTCGCGGGCGGCGAGGATGGCGTGGTGCACGTCGTGGATGGCGCGGGCAAGTCCATCGCCACGCTCTCGCCGGCAGCTGGAACGGAGACCGTGGCGGCCGTGGGGTCGGATGCCCCGACAACGGCAGCGATTCCGGCGACCGTTCCGACCGGGGTGGGGGACAGCGACGTGCCCTCGTTTGTCTCGGATGTGCTCCCGGTGCTGGCCAAGGCGGGGTGCAGCTCAGGGGGATGCCATGCGAAAGCGGATGGGCAGAATGGGTTCAAACTCTCGGTGTTCAGCCATGACCCGCAGTCGGATTACTCGGAGATTGTGAAGGAGGCACGCGGGCGGCGGGTCTTCCCGGCCGCGCCGGACGAGAGCCTCCTCCTGCTGAAGCCGATGGCCGAGGTGGAGCATGGGGGCGGCCAGCGGTTGGAGGCGGGCTCGGCGGAGGTGGGGTTGTTGCGACGTTGGATTCGTGCCGGCATGCCGTACGAGCGACCGGGCGAGCCCGCGCTGATGGGAATCGAGGTGGAACCCCGTGAAGGCACCTACCGCAAGGAGGCCAGCGGGACCCTCCGCGTGAGCGCCCGCTACGGCGACGGCGGGGTCCGGGAAATCACCGCCCTGGCCGAATATCTCGCGAACGACAAGGAGACGGTGCAGGTGGGCGACCACGGCTGTTTCCGGGTCGGAACCCTCAGTGGTGAGAGTGTGATCGTGGTGCGTTACATGGGCTTCGTGGCGGCTTCTCGAATCACCGTCCCGGCGGATCGGTTGCTGCCCGAGGAACAGTACGCCGCCCTGCCGGCGAACAATTTCATCGATCACCTTGCGTATGCCAGGTTCCGGCAACTCGGAGTGTTTCCCTCGGACCTCTGTACGGATGCGGAGTTCCTCCGGCGATCGTCGCTCGACACCGTGGGCGTGTTGCCGACCGAGGCCGAGGTGCGGGAGTTCCTGGGGCTGCCCGCGACCGGAGGGGTGGGCGGGACGGGCGCGGGTTTGGATTCGGGTTTGGGTGCGGAAGCGGATCCAGTCGCTCAACGGGTCCGGCGGGCGGCCTGGGTGGAGCGCTTGTTGGCCCGGCCGGAGTTCGCGGATTTCTGGGCGAACAAGTGGGCTGACCTCCTCAGATCGAACCCTGACCGCGTCGGCGTCAAGAGCGTCTACGTCCTCGACCAGTGGCTGCGTGCCTCGTTCCGAGCGGGCCAACCCTACGACCGATTCGTGCGGGAACTGCTGCTCGCGGAAGGCACGAACCACCGGGACGGCCCGGTCGGCGTGTACCGCGACCGGCGGGAGCCTTCGGAACTGACCACGCTCTTCGGGCAGTTGTTCCTCGGGGTGCGGATGGAGTGCGCGAAGTGCCATCACCATCCGAACGAGAAGTGGACGCAGGACGATTTCTACCAGTTCGCGGCGGTGTTCGGTGCGGTGAAGCAGAAGGGGGCGGGCCTGTCACCACCGATCTCCGCCGGCACGGAAACCTTTTACTCCGGAACCGGCGGTGCGGTGCGGCATCCCGTGAGCGGAACGGTGATGAAGCCCAAGGCGCCGGACGGTCCAGAGTTCGTGACCGAGGGCGCGGATCCGCGCCAGGGTTTCGCGGACTGGCTGACCTCGTCCGAGAATCCGTTCTTTGCCAGGGCGGCGGTGAACCGTGTCTGGGCCGGCTTCTTCGGCCGCGGGTTCGTGGAACCCGTGGATGATTTCCGCGTCTCGAACCCGGCCTCGAACGAACCGCTCCTCGCCGCGCTGGCGCAGGATTTCGCGGGGCACGGCTACGACCTCAGGCACCTACTGCGGACGATTCTGAACTCGAGGCTCTACCAACTGAGCTCGACTCCCAACGAATCCAACCTCGCTGACACGCGCAACTTCTCGCGCTCGTACCGGCGACGTCTGCCCGCCGAGGTGCTGCAGGATGCCGTCGCCGACCTCACGGGCGTGGAGGAAGTCTTCAGCGGGTGTCCGCCGGGCACGCGCGCCATGCAGACCTGGAGTTACAAGATCGGATCTCAGTTTCTGGATGCCTTCGGGCGGCCGAACGCGAGTTCCGACTGCCCCTGCGAGCGGGACCCGCGCACGAGCGTCGTGCAGGCGCTTCACCTGATGAACTCGCGGCAGTTGCAGGAGAAGCTTGCCCGCGAGGATGGCCGGGTACGGAAGCTGGCTGCGACCGACCTGGCCCCGGAGGAGATTGTCACCGGCCTCTACCTTTCCGCGTTCAGCCGCCGGCCCACACCCGACGAACTGCGCGCGGCCACGACGGCCTTCGGGTCGGAACCCGATGCCGCGCGTCGGCGCACCGCGACGGAGGATGTCCTCTGGGCGCTGTTGAATTCCGCGGAGTTCATCTTCAACCATTGAAACCCATGCCGCTCGTCCATGCCAACTGCGCCGGGGTCAGTCGACGCGACTTCCTCCAGGTCGGTCTGGGAGGAGCACTCGGACTCGGCTTCTGCGACCTCCTCCGCGGGCGCGCCGCGCAGGCCGTGGAGGGTGCGGTCGGCGCGCGGGCCGGGTCGGATATCAACTGCATCCTGGTCTGGCTGGACGGTGGGCCGTCGCATTACGAGACCTTCGATCCCAAACCGGACGCTCCGGCCGAGATCCGCGGTGAGTTCAAGGCGATCGGCACCGCGGCCGACGGGATTCAGTTCAGCGAGTGCGTGCCCAAGTTGGCAGGGGTGGCGGACCGGTTGACCATTGTGCGGTCGATCCACCACAAGGACCCCAACCACGGCGGGGGGAACCACTACATGATGACCGGGATGCCGACCCCGGTACCGGTGGCGTGTGGCGCGTTTGTGACGTTTCATCCTTCGTTCGGCTCGATGGTGTCTTACGACCGCGGCATCCGTCGCGGACTGCCGGCGTACGTGTCGATGCCCGAGGTGTCGCGCTCGGGCGGGCCGAGTTTCCTCGGTGGCCAGCATGCCCCGTTCGTCATCGACGGTTCGCCGAACGCCAAGGGGTTCCGCGTCCGCGACGTGGTGCTGCCACCCGGGATCGCCGAAGGACGGGCCGCGAGTCGCGAGGAACTGCGACGGTCCCTGGACAAGATGACGCGTTACGCGGATCGGTTGGCGGACGATCCGGCGGTCATCTTTGACCGGTTTCACGCCCAGGCCCTGGATCTGGTGGCTTCGGCCCCGGCCCAGGAAGCCTTTGATCTCGGGCGGGAGGCGGAACCGGTCCGCGAGGCCTATGGGCGGAATGACTTCGGGCAGCGCCTGCTCCTGGCGCGGCGCCTGGTGGAGGTCGGGGTGAGTTTCGTGACCGTCTACTCTGGCGGCTGGGACCACCACACGAAGATCTTCGACGCCTACCGGGGTGATCACGTCAAGCGGTTGGACCAGGGACTGGCGGCGCTGATCCGCGATCTCGACGACCGCGGCCTGCTGGAGCGAACGCTGGTGCTGGCGCTCGGCGAGTTCGGCCGGACGCCCAAAGTGAACAAGGATGGCGGACGCGACCACTGGCCGGGAGCGATGTCGGTGCTCGTGGCCGGGGCGGGGGTGCCGCGCGGGCAGGTGGTGGGAGCGACCGATGCCAGGGGCTACTACGCCTCCGACAGGGTCTATCGACCGGAGGACTTCGCCGCGACCCTTTACACGAAGCTGGGCATCGATCCAAGGCGACTCCTGCACACCAGCACGGGCCGGCCGGTGGCGTTGGTGAACGAGGGGCGGCTCATCAAGGAGTTGTTCGCTTGACGGGGACTGCGGGCCGAGGCCGGTCCGGGTGCGCGCTGTTGCTGGCCCTCAGCCTGCGGGTCGCTGCGCAGGCCGGGGTCCCAACCCTGGAGCACCTGTATCCCGCCGGGGCGCTCCCGGGCAGTTCCAACCTTGTCGCCGCGAGCGGTAAGTTCGACCCCTGGCCTCCGCAGGTCTGGATCAGTGGGAGCGGGGTGACTTTTCAGCCGACGACGAACCAGGGGAAATTCGAAGTGACGCTCGAGCCAGAGGCCACGCCGGGGCCGCGCCTGGTCCGGGTGTTCAACGCCGAGGGGGCCAGTGACCCACGGCTGTTCGTCGTCGGGAACGGGGTGGAACTGGCCGAAACCGAGCCGAACAACCACTTCGCCAAGCCGCAGATGGTCGTCTTGGGCGACGGCGTCGATGACGTGACGTTGAACGGACGCCTGGACACCCGGGGGGATGTGGATGCCTTCGCGGTCGCCGTGGGGACTGGCCAGTGGCTCGAGGCTCGGCTCGAGGCGTACCAATTGATGTCCAAGCTGGACGGGGTCCTGCGCCTGGTGACGACGAACGGGTTGGTGCTCGCCTGGAACCACGACGACACGACCCTCGATCCGCGGCTGACTTGGAGGGCGACCCAGGAAGGGAGCGTCGTGCTGCAGGTCTTCGGCTTCCCGTACCCGGCGGAGTCATCGGTTGCGCTGGCGGGCGGGGACGGGGCCGTGTACCGACTTCATCTCGCGGTGAAGGCGGAGCCTCCGGCCGATCGATTCGAGGGCGCTCCCGAGCGCGAACCGAACGATGGGCCGGCCTTGGCGGGAGAGGTGCCGACACCGTTGCCGCTCGAGGTGACAGGCGCGATCGACCGGGAAGGGGACGTGGACCGGTTTCCGTTCGCCGCCGTTGGAGGCAGCCATCTGGACGCGGACCTTGCGGCGGCTTTTCTCGGGTCGCCGCTCGACGCCTGGCTGCGGATCGAGACCCTCGACGGCAAGGAACTGGCCGCGAACGACGACCGTGAGGGAGGTCGCGATCCGCGGCTCGAATGGCGTGTGCCGGCCGACGGGGCCTACGTCGTGGCGGTGGGATCCACGTTGCGGCACCGGGGGGACGCCGCGTCGAGGTACCGGCTTGGAGTGCGGCAGATGGAACCGGACTTCCGGGGGCAGACAGCGGCCAGCGGGTGGGTTTTGGCCGCGGGAGGGACGAACGAGATCAAGGTCAGCGTCGTCCGGCGGTTCGGGCAGACCAACGAACTGCGGGTGGAAATGCGCGGCCTGCCGCCGGGTGTGGCCGCCACCTCGCCCGTGGTCGCGGCGGGCGGCGGGGAGGTGACACTCCAACTCCTTGCGGCAGCCGAGGCCGATGCGTTCGGGGCGCCGGTCAGCCTGGTGCTCCTCGAACCGGCCACCGGTCGTGAGCGACCCGTGGGGTTCGATCTGGTCAGTCGGGGGGAGAACAACGGGGTGCCGCAGGGCTGGGCACGCCTTCTGGTGGAGGGCACCACGGAGTTGTGGTTGACGGTGAAGCGGTGAGAGCGGTGAGAGCGGGTGATTGTGTGATTGGTCCGGGGCGGCTAGATTCCGTGGGATGAAACTCAGCTCCGCTCTTACGCAGGCGATGAACGCCCAGATCAGCCTCGAACTTTCCTCCTCCTACGCCTACCTCGGCATGTCGGCCCACTTCGAGCACGCCGGTTATCCGGGGTTCGCCGCGTGGATGCGGTTGCAGGGCGAGGAAGAGCGGTCACATGCGCAGAAGTTCTTCGACTACGTGCTGGATCGTGGCGGCCGCATCGAGTTGCAGCAGATCGATGCGCCGCTGGTGGCCTATGCGTCGTCGCTCGCCGCCTTCGAGGCCAGTCTGACGCAGGAACAGTCGGTCTCGGCGGCGATCTGCGGGATCTGCGAACTCGCGCAGGCCAGCAAGGACTTTCCCACGCTGTCTTTCCTGAAGTGGTTCCTGGACGAGCAGGTCGAGGAGGAGAAGACCGCGGGTGACATGGTGGCCCGGCTGAAGCTGGCCGGTGATGCTCCGGGAGCCCTGTTCCAGTTGGATCGCGAGGCCGGGGGGCGAGCCGGAGCGAAGTAGCGGGTCAATCGGGTAAGTCTCGAAATCCCCCTCCCCGTCAGCCTCGAACGCGGGGTCAGACCAGCAGAGGACGGACCACCTGGCCGTGGACGTCGGTGAGTCGGTACTGGCGTCCCTGGTGGCGGAAGGTGAGCCGTTCGTGGTCGATGCCGAGGCAGTGGAGCAAGGTGGCGTGCAGATCGTGCACCGGCACCGGGTTCTCCACCACGCTGAACCCGAAGTCGTCGGTGGTCCCGAAGGTCAGGCCCGCCCGGATGCCGCCTCCGGCCAGCCAGACGGAAAACGCGCGCCCGTGGTGATCACGGCCGTAGTTTTCGCGGCTGGCGCCGCCCTGGGCGTAGACCGTGCGTCCGAACTCGCCGCCCCAGATGACGAGGGTGTCGTCCAGCAGTCCCCGCTGTTCGAGATCCCGGAGCAGGCCGGCGCTGGGTTGGTCCGTGTTGCGGGCGAGGACAGGGAGGCGCCCGCCGAGATCGCCGTGGTGATCCCAGCCGCGGTGGTACAACTGGATGAATCGCACCCCGCGCTCGGCGAGTCGCCGGGCGAGCAGGCAGTTGCGTGCGAATGTGCCGGGCTGGCGCGCCTCCTCGCCATACAGCGCGTAGACCGATTCGGGTTCACCGCTCAGGTCGACGAGTTCCGGCACGCTGGTCTGCATGCGCCCCGCCATCTCGTACTGGGTAATGCGCGTCTCGATCTCGGGGTCGCCGGCCCGCTGGAACTGCAGTTGGTTCAGCTCGGCGAGGCCATCGAGGAGCACCCGACGGCGGGCGGGGGTGATCCCGGGAGGGTCCTGCAGGTAGAGCACCGGGTCACCGGCGCCGCGGAGGAGCACGCCCTGGTGTCGGCTGGCCAGGAAGCCGGCGCCCCACAGCCGGGCCAGGAGTCCCTGGTCGGCGGTGACCTTGCCCGGCACGGAGAGCAGGACGACGAATGCGGGCAGGTTCTCGTTCGTGCTGCCGAGCCCGTAGTCCATCCACGAGCCGAAGCTCGGTCGGCCCGGTTGCTGGCTCCCGGTCTGGAGGAAGGTGATGGCGGGGTCGTGGTTGATGGCCTCGGTCTGCATCGATCGAACCAGGCAAATCCGGTCGGCCACCTGGCTCAGATGGGGGAGCAGTTCGCTCAGCTGGGTTCCGCTCTGCCCGTGACGGGCGAAGGCGTACTTGCTGGGCTGGATGGCCA
>JBBQML010000157.1:0-8188 GCA_038328885.1 Verrucomicrobiota bacterium
CTGAACATCGCGCGGCAGAGCGTGGAGGCCATGGGGGGCTTCCTTACTCAACTTCGCGACGACCCGGACACGGATTCGACGTGTCGGAGGAACTACCTGCGCATCCTCCGGAGCTTTCATGCCGCCGCCTGTCATCAGGAACAGTCAGCCCTCGGCGTCGTGTTGGCGGAGCAGATCCAACTCCTCGAAGGCACCCTCGCCAGTGGCGGACCGTTGTCGGATCAGGCCAAAGGACGATTGGTGGAAGGCGTTCAGAAGTTGGGGGTCCTCGTGGAGTTACTCCGCGAAGGCAGCACTCCCACGCCCGCCGGCCTCACGCCGGTGGCGCAGCCCTCCAGGGCCGCCAGCCTGCCGTCCACGCCGGCGGTGGACGGGACCAAGAAGGACGCGCCCCGCGCCTCGGCCACGATCCGCGTGGATCAGGAGAAGCTGGACCGGTTGATGCGCGCCGCGGGTGAGTTGCTGGTGGCCCGCAACGCGTTTCCGATCCTGGCCAAGAAGCTCGTGCTGGAACACTCCCTGAGCGGCATGGGCAAGGAGGTAAAGGACGCCGGGGATCACATCTCCCACATCGCCGAGGATTTGCAGGCGGCGGTGCTGTCGATCCGGATGATGCCCATCCGGACCATCTTCCAGCGATTTCCGCGGATGGTCCGCGACATTTGCCGGGCCCAGGACAAGGAGGCGGAGTTGCTCCTCGAGGGAGAAGACACCGAACTGGACAAGACCGTCATCGAACAGATGGCCGACCCACTCGTCCACCTGGTGCGCAACGCGGTGGACCACGGCATCGAGTTGCCGTCGGTCCGCGTTCAAGCGGGCAAGCCCCGCATCGGCAAAGTCACGCTTCGGGCCTACAACAAGGAGAACAATGTCGTCATCGAGATCCGTGACGACGGCCGCGGCATGGACCCGGCTCGTTTGAAGCAAAAGGCCCTGGAAAAGGGCCTCATCACCCCGGCCGCCGCCAAGGCGATGGATGATCGCGCTGCGTTGGACCTGATCTTCCTTCCAGGCCTCTCGACAGCCGAGAAAGTGACCGACATCTCGGGACGTGGCGTCGGGATGGACGTCGTTCGCAGCAATCTGCGGCAGTTGCACGGGACAACCACGCTGGAAAGCCAGTTGGGCAAGGGTTCCAGAATCACGATCACACTGCCGGCGAGTCTGATGGTCTCCAAGGGCATCCTGGTTGAGTCCGACGGCGAGGAGTACGTGTTTCCGATCGAGTCCGTGCTCGAGATGGTGCATTTGCCGCGCCAACGACTCCACCGCCACGAGGATACGCATTTTGCCTCGATTCGCGACCGGGTCTATCCCGTGCTCCGGCTCGGGGATCATTTTGCGTCCCAACCACGGTCCGAGGCCGTTTCCTGGCCCGAGGAGGTGGCGATCGCAATCGTGCAAACCGATCGGGATCGGGTCGGGGTCGCCGTGGATCGCTTCGTCAGCTACGTCGAGGTAATCGTCAAGCCCCTGGGACGTGACTTCGCGAACATCGCCGCATTCCAAGGGGCAACGATCATGGGCGACGGGCGGGTCGCCCTCGTCATCAACCCGTCCGGCTTAGTCTAACTCACACTCGCACATGCGCGCCGATGTCATCAGGCGCAGAACCAGGAAAATATGCTCAATCCGGAAGATTTTAAGCGGGCGATCCAGGCCATCGACGTCCTGGGCACGACGCCCGGCGTCCTGGTCAAGGTGGTCAGCCTCGCCGCGGACCCCAACACGGATCTCGAGACCATCTGTGCGTTGTTGCGGAATGACGGCCCGCTGGTGGCCGATATCATCCGCATCAGCAACAGCCCGTACTACGCTCCCACCACTCTGCACGGGAATCTGACCGATGCGGTCACCCAGATCGGACTCCAGGAAGTCATCCGGGTGGTGAACCTCAGCCTGGCCCGGCAGTTCTTCGCGCGCGATCTCTCCAGCTACGGCGTCACCGCGTTCGAATACTGGAGCGATTCGGTCGCCGCCGCGCTGGTTATGGAGGCCCTCGCCCGGCAGACGGGGTTGAATCCGGAAGACGCTTTCACCATCGGAATCCTCCACGCCATCGGGCGCGTGCTCATCAACCGGGTCATCGAAGAGAAGGGGTTCTCCATCTACTGGGACGGTCGACAGCCCATCGAGGATTGGGAGCGTGAGGCGGTGGGATTCGACTATGCGGAGTCCGGGGCGATGCTGCTGGAACATTGGCGGTTTCCGGCCTCGACGTGCGAGGTCGTCCGGGGGCAGTTGACGTCCGGCGGAGTCGTCGACCCGGTGTCTCCGCTGGGTGCGCTGCAGTTTACGCGGCGGCTGCTCGCCTTGACGGGGCTGGATTTCGAAAAGACGGGTTGGCGGCTGTCCGGGGACGACTCTTTCGTGCTGGCGGCGGGCCTTACCGAGGAGTCCGTCCCCGGGTTGGTTTCCGCCTGCCGGGAGGACTTTCAACGCATCCTGGCGTCGGCGGGCACTTGTTGTGGCTGACCTTGCCTGGATTGGGTTGGCAACTTCAGTGGGAAAGTGGGTTCACCAGCGCACGAGCGGAACGCAAGTCGGCGGCGAAGCCGGAAGCGCCGAGTTCGGCGCTGAGCGCGGGCGCAGCGCGAAAAGCGGATCCGCCCAGAACAATGCGGGGCGCGCGATCACCGAATTTCTGGCGCACGTCATCCATCAATCGTCGCACCTTGGGCACGTTGAAGATCATCGTGGCGGAGATGCCGAGCACCGTGGGTTGATGCTCGGCGATCGCGTTCAGGATGCCGGCGTGCGGAATGTTGGTGCCGAGGAACCGCACGTCCCAGCCGTCGGCTTCGAGGAGATCGGCGACCATGTTGGCGCCGACCTGGTGGAGTTCGCCTTCCACGCCGACGATGATCATCTTTCCGCGGGCGACTCCGGAGGGGGAGAGTCGGGAATACATTTGCGCGACGACGAATTGCGTGATGGCGGTGGCCATGTGTTCCTCGGCGACGGTGATCTGGTTCGATTCCCAGCGGCGGCCGACTTCGTAGAGCGAGTTCTGGAGAATCTCGACATACACGTCCGCCGCCGCGTGGCCCTCGCGCAACGCTTCCAGTGCCACATTCAGCGCCGCTTGCCGCTGGCCCTTGAGGATGGCCTGCACGAAGATGCTTTGCGGCACCGCGAGGGGGACCGGAGCCGGCAACGCCACGGCGGTGGTTGCTGGTTCAGCGGTGACGGCACATGCGGCTTCGACAAAGGATGCGACCGACTCGCGCTCGAGTTCCGACAGATACGGGCCGCAGGTCTGACGGACCTGACGCAAGTTCTCGGCCACGAACTCGGGCGCGATGCCGCGCGAGCGCAGGACGTTCGTCGTCCACCGTGCGTAATTCTCAAACGCCGCGACCGCTCCGGCCTCAATGGCGCCGGCCAGAAAGTCCACATGATAGGCGGCGTCCTCGCGTCCGCGTTGGCGGCCCATCTCGCCGTAACGGGCGAGCCAGTCGTGATGGCGCCTGAAAAACTCCCCGGTCACGGTCTCCGCAATGGCGGTTTTGTGACGGCGCAACACCTCGGCGAGTTGGACACGTTGGGCATGGGGCAAGGGGTTCATGGCTCAGGTTGATTTGGATTCGGGTTCGAGGCCCAATTCTTTCATGACCTTCTCGGCGCAGGCCGGGCAGTATCCGTGACTGAGGAAGACCTTATGCTTTCTGAGATACGCCCCGACCTCCTCCCATTTGACGTCTCCGGTGGTGGGCGTGGTTCGGATTTTGCCGCACTCCATGCAGGTGGAGATGAGGTTTTGGACCGTTTGCAGATGTTGAAAGGACTGAACGAGCGTGGCGAGAGAGGTGTTGAGCGTGCGGTTTTCGCTTTCCAACGTGGAGAGTTCGGTCCTTGCTTCAGGTTGGCTCGCGGTGGCGGTGCTGCTCTTGGCTGTAATCGCGGCGAGACACTCAATCAATCTGCGATTCGAGATCACGAGGTTGTGATGGTTGGCCGCATTGGCGACCATGTCCAGGAGCTTTTCCGTATCCCAGGGCTTGCTCAGGTAGTAATACATCCGGCCTTCATTCACGGCCTGAACGACGGCCTGGATGTCCGAGTAACCGGTGAGCAGCACGCGAAAGGTATCCGGGCTGATGGCCGCCGCGCGGGCGAGGAGTTCCGCGCCCGTCGTCTTGGGCATGCGCTGGTCTGTCAGCACGATGGAGATGTCGTTCTTCTTCAGGATGTCGAGGGCCAGTTCAACGTCGTCGGTGCCGAAGACATGATAGTCGCGCCGCAGCAAGTCTGTCAGGCTTTCCACGATTTGGGGTTCGTCGTCCACCACCAGCACGCCGGGTTTGGACACGCGGCCGAGTTCGATTAGCATAGGATTGTCATTCCTTGTTGGCTTAAGGTTTTGCTGCCAGCACGCTGAGCAGGTTTGGTGAAAAGTTCTATCGCGCACTTCGTTCTCGTCCTCCACTCCCAAAGGCATCTCGAGGACGGGAGCGAGAACGAGGATGAGATCGCAATGCCGGTTCCTGCCGAGGCGATGTTCCGCGCTCGGTTTAGCCGCGTGGCTGTATTGGCAGGGATTTCGCTCATACTATTTTGCCGTCGGCGGCCCGTTCGCCGGCGGTTTGAACGGCACTTCCATCGTCACGGTCGTCCCCTGTCCCCGCTCACTCTTGATCCTGATCTCGCCGTGATGCGCGGTGACGATCTGATGCACGATGTGCAGGCCAAGGCCGGTGCCGGAGCCGACCGCCTTGGTCGTGAAGAACGGATCAAACACCCGCGCCAGATTTTCCGGCGCGATGCCCTCGCCCGCGTCAGTGACTTGGATCAGGCAGCGATCGTTCCACGCGAACGTCGAAACCTTCACCGTCTGGCCCGGACGGCTCGCCTGGATGGCGTTGCCGACGATGTTGCTGACGGCCTGATTCAGATGTCCGGCCGAACAGACCAGCGGCGGCAGCGCAGCGAAATGCGTCTCAAGCCTGACGTCGTGTTCCGCCAGCAGCGGTGAAAGGAACCGGAGCGTGGCCGTGATATCGGCGGCGAGATCGCACGGCTTGAATTCATCCTCATCCAGCCGCGAAAATCTCCGCAGGTCTAGCACGATGCGTTTCACCCGCTCCAGGCCTTCTAGGTTGTCGGCGAGCGTTTTCGGCACCGACGCGGCCAGATAATCGAGTTCCAGTTCTGCGAACCTGCCCGCAAGCTGTTCATGGATTGCGGGGGCGGCGACCGCCAGTTCGGGCAGCAACGTTTTCACCGTCGCGTTGAATTCGAGGAAGTCCTGAAAGTCCCGGCGAAGGTTGACGAGATTAGTTGTGACGAACGACATGGGGTTGTTGATCTCGTGGGCGACCCCGGCGGTCATGCGGCCCAGCGATGCCATCTTTTCCGCTTGCACCAGCAGCGATTGGGAGGATCTGAATTCCGCATACGCGCGATGCAGTTTTTCGTCGGCCCGTTTCCGCTCGGTAATGTCTCGTGCGATGGCGACGAAATGCGTGATGGCCCCGCTGACGTTGCGGATGGGAGCGACCTGCCATTCCTGGGTATATTCGGTTCCGTCCTTGCGGTAGTTGATGGTTTCACCCGCGAACACTTCTCCCCGTGAGAGGCTTTCCCGCAGACGCCGCAAAGCGGCGCGGTCGGAGCGCGGCCCCTGTAGAATCCGCGGCGTTTTCCCGAGAACTTCTCCGGCGGTGTAACCCGTCGCTTCTGTGAACGCAGGATTCACGAACAAGATTCTCGGTCCGGGCAGGTCGAGTTGTGCATCTGTGATCACAATGGATTCCTTGGACTGTTCCACGGCGGAGTTGAGCAACCGCAGCGACTCCTCGGCCTGTTTGATTTCGTCAATGTCGGTGCAGGTGCCAAACCACCAGAGAACCGCGCCGGTCTCATTGCGGTGGGGGACGCCGCGAATCAGAAACCAGCGATAGGCCCCATGGCGATCGCGCAGGCGGCACTCCGGGTCTTCCACCGCGCCATCTTCAAGGGCGTTTTGCCACGCGTCCGCTACGCGCTGCTGGTCCTCGGGATGAAACGGCTTAAGCCAGCCGTGGCCGCGGCTTTCCTCCTGCGTCAATCCCGTGTAGTCCACCCAGCGTTGATTGAAATAGACGTTCCAGCCATCGGGCCGGCACTTCCACACCATTTGCGGCATGGATTCCGCCATGACCCGGAGTTCGGTCTCGCTTTCCCGCAACTCCGCTTCGGCCCGTCGGCGCGCAGTGATCTCCTCGACGATGCCGGTCGAAAGGTGAAATGCGAAGAAGGGCGCGAACAAGAACACGAACAGGAAGGCGACCGCGAGGGCGATCATCGTCCGGGTCATGGACGCTTTGATGTTGCCGTAACCGCGTCGCGCGTCATCCGCCGAGAGAGAGCCAAGCCGCTCACTCATGAAGAGAAATTCCGCAAGTTCGCCGGCCATGACGACATCGGTCAGGTAAAGGTATCCCTGCGTCGCCTGCACTGCGCGCACCATGGCATGCTGGTAGGCGTCGGTCGCCTCCCTGGCCCGGACGAGTGCGCTCATGACGCTGGGGTTGCCGCGTCCCGCTCCAAGCTGGATTCGCAGTTTGTCCAACTGGCGCCCCGCCGCCTGCACATAGCTGAAATCCAGCACGTCGAGGTAAAGGGAGAGATCTTTCTGCGCGCCCAGAAGCTGAATCTGCCAGGCGCGCGTCTCCGCAGGGCCGATGGCCAGGGTCGGGTCCCCTTCCAGCGCAATGAGAGTTTCATTGATCACCGCCGCCGCCGCCGGCAGATCTGCTTCCAACAGTTTCGCGCGCAGCGTCCGTTCCCCGATCACCGTCTGGAACGTGCGATTGAAGACGGCCAGATGTTGTTCCATTTTCAGGAAGATGCCTTTCATCTCGGGGCTCGAGGGCGTTCCGTGCATTTCCTCGATCTGACGGCTCAGCCGCTCATTGAGCAGCCTGACGCGCTGGACAGAGGAGGATTTCCCCTCGGCGGTGAAGCGCTGGGCCTCGGTGGCGACGGCGATCACGCCCTCGGAAATTTCCTGCTGGAGCAATCGCTGGTGGCTGATCTGCTCGATGAGCGCCATCCGACGATACGTTTGAAAGAATCCAAAAATCGCCAGGCCGGTCGCCAGTGCAAAGAGCACCACGAGCAGCGCGTGTCCCAGATAGATGCGCTGCTTGAGCGGGACCTGCATGAGATATTCGGAGATCATGGGTCAGCCGAGCAGGAGTTCCTTCCAGCTCTGGAGCAGGTATTCGTATTGATCAATGACCGTGTTCCAGACCGCCACGCTCTCGAAGCGGCGGGTGTAGCTGCCGCCATTGCGCGTTTCCCCTTTGGCCACGGAGAGCTTTCCGTCAGTCCCATACAAGGGAATCGCGGCGGGCTGGCCGGCATACCAATAGTCCCATTCCTCCGGCTTCATCAACGGGCGGGCCCGTTGCGGATTGGAAATGTAGTAGCCCTGGCGGGCGATGAACGCCCCCGGCCAGCCGGACAGCCACCAGTTCATATACTCATAGGCCGCATCGCGCACCGGCCCGAGGGTCTGCGCGGACAGGCACATCACCCCATGCCACGCACGATAGCCTTCCTTCGGCGCCGCATAGATGCAGGGCACGCCCATCCCGTTGAGTTCTGACGCCGCCGGTGAGAACATGCTTTCGATCACCACGTCCCCGCCAGCCATCAGCTCGACCGAGTGCGGAACCGACGACCAGAATCCCCGGAACTGGCCGCGCTGCTTGTATTCGAGGAGAATCGCAATCAAGCGGTCAATTTCCGCGCGGGTCAGATTTCCCATGTCGGCGAACTCCATCAAGCCCTTGGCGCGGGCGGCGAGGGCGGCGTCGAAGATCCCGATGCTGGGTTCGTTTATAAGCGCCACCTTGCCGCGATAACGCTCGTCCAGCAGCCACGCCCAGCTCTCGGTTTCATAAGCCGTGCCCTTGGGTATGTGCGCGGAGTTGTAGCCAAACGCGTCCACGTTGTGAACGTAGGGCAGAAAACTGATCCGCTCCGTGGCCGGCAAACCCAGGCTCTTGTCGGGTTGAACAAAGAGAAGTTTATTCGGCGAATCGCCGGCACCGAGACGCGCACCGGGGGTGAGCCGACCCGTCTTGCTCAAACAGTTGATCTCGTCCCAATGTTGAATCCGGCCCGTCTCGATGGGCTGGATGCTGTTCGCCCGCCACAGCACCTTGATGCTGTTGGACCACTGCTCGTAGATATC